>NZ_BSPX01000032.1:0-51364 GCF_030161255.1 Zoogloea oryzae | reverse complement strand
TCCCGGCGATGGCACGGTGAGCCGATTCTTCCTGCGCTGCCGCGGCAGCGCAGGAAGAATCAAGACCGCCTCGAACACAAAATTACTGACACTCCCATAGCTGCTTGCAATCCATCAATCTGGATCTTCTGCTGCCCGATGCTGCGAATCTCAGATGACAGTGCATTGAACTTCGGCGCAGCCTCACCCGCATTGGCGGCCAAGGAGTCAACATCGGCAGCCAGCTTGGACAGCATGCCTCCGCCTTCGGTCTCGAAGGCAAGACGCAGCCGGATTTCGTCGTCAGAGAGAATGGCCATGGTTCGCTTTCTCGATCAGTTGGGGGACGGAGGCGCGGTCACCCTTCGCCACGCAGATCTGCTCAAACAGCAGTTCGGCGAACGCCTGGGTGTTGGTACGCAGGACGGTTCCCAGAGCGACCTTGAAGAGCGCGCCAGACTGTTCACACTCGCTCGCAAACACGGTCAGGCTGTGCCCGATCGTGGCTATCGCTTCCACTTCGTCGGCAGCCAGAGCCTGAGAGTCGATTTCGCCAGTCGCTTCCTCTCGCACATGGATGGTCACGGTCATGGCGATACCGTGCTGCGCCATCAACTCAGCGGAGATCATCGAGGCGGTATGGGGACTGGTTCTGAGCAGGTGAGAAAACTGCCGCGGGAGGGTGATCTGAAGGCGTCCAGGTTCGGAGGCGAAGTCGTCTGCCTGACGTATCAGCTCCGCGTGCAGCCCTTTGAGATCCAGCGAGAGAAGCAGGTGGCGGAGGTTCGGATTGGTTTTCATGGAGGGTCTCCTTAGCGGGGGGAGGTTGGGCCGGTTGTGGCTGTCTTAGGGGAGTTGCGGTGCCGGCCAGCGAAGTCGGCCATTGGGTAGGCGAATCGGCTTTGTGCCGAAGTAGCTGCCAGTTTTGTAAAGCGCCGACCGAACAGAGCCGGGCTTGATGCCGTAAAAGCCTGCAAATTCCTCTGTCGTGAGAAGGCTGGCCAGAGGCTTGGAGGTGTTGGGTGATTGCATCGCTACATCCTTCCGTACGCGCTGAAGGGCATAGATTCGCGTGCATTTAGTCTCATTTTCAGGAGGCCGGATGAGACAGCAACCAAACGCCGGGTGGGGGCGATGGCGCGCCAATCTGCGAAATAAGCAGGGCAGCAGCTGATCCCACTGTTCCCACTTAGTTAGTTGGTAGTGGGAACAACATAGACCCCTGCAAAGCCGCGCCAGCGCTGGCGCATCCGGCATTTGCTCCCACTGTTCCCGGTGTTCCCATGGTTTCAGTGCTCCCGGGGTGCATCTGCGTCGTTAGGGATGTTTGCAGACTCGAAAAGAGGCAGGCCTTCGGGGCCAGGCGCTGCAGGCTGGGCGTCATCGTCCTGGTCGGCTTCGTCTGTGTCGGTATGCCGCTTGCCCGTGCTAGCCAGCCATTCGAGGTACTCGATCTGACATTCAGAAATGCCGGTATCGCGCAGCGCCCGGATGATGTTTTCGCCGAAGGCGACGGCTTCCGCGTACTTCCGCTCCAACTGGGCCAGGCGAATCCGCAGCGCCTGGGCATCCTCGGTGGCCACCTTGAAAACCTTGGCGCGCAGTTGCGATGGCTTGGTGTTTCGAATCACGTCCCGCGCCGCGCGGGCGGGATCGAGGCTCCCGTCCGGATAGACCGTCTGAATCTTCCCCTTCCGCACCCATTGGCTGACGGTCTGGCGCGATACGCCGGCCAGGCGGGCGAAGTCGGCCTGACTGACGCGCACGCCTTGGGCCAAAGTCGAAGGGTCGAAGGGCAACGGCGCCGAGGTTGACGCCTCGGGCACGCCTGCGGCTCTTCCATCCTTTTTCGCTCTGCTTGTCATCGTGTCACCCGTGCTGTAAATATTTCACTTATTTTTCAAGGTCTTACCTACACAAAAGACGGGGCTCTCCGTACCCTGGGGGAGATGCCTGGGGAGGACCCGTGAAATCCCAGCCCAACAGAGTCGGATGCAAGGCCCATCCAGTGCAGGCGCGGCCTTCGTTGAGGGCGCATCGCCACAGCGGGTGGCCGTCCGAGTAGGCACGTGGCTGCCCAACGTCCTGAGTGCAGTACCCATCGGACAGGCCGGGCCGGCGCAGGTGGGCGCACGTCTTGCACGACGGTTCGAAGCCCTCTTTTCCTGGAGCGCGGTTGGCTTCATCACCTCCACCCCCCGGTTCATTGGTTGCGCGGGGCGTACCGGCATCGCACGCGTAAGGGCTTGGCCTTTCAAAAATCCCCGGAACAGTGGGAACGTGGGAACACGGTTCAATGATTTGTTTAAAATCAGTGGCTTGAATGGGGTTTTCTGTTCCCGCACCACCTGCCGTGTTCCCACTGCTCGCCTGGGAACACGGCTTTAAGCAGTCTCTTTCCATGGCATCGGAGAGCGCTGCTGCAACGAGATCCGACCAGTCAGCCTTCATCGCCGCACCATTCGAGGATCGAAGGCGAGATGCACACCATCCAGCTCGTGCCGCCTGCGCCGGGCTCTCGAACCTTGATCTGGTGTCGCACGCCTTGCCCGTCTTTGGATGAAACCAGCAGCCCGCGCTTGACCAGTTCACGCGTTACCTGAGCCGGGTCAAAGCCGCTGCAGAGCTCGCCCTTGAAGACGGTCGGATAGATCAGGTACTCGAAGACGTGATCCGGTTCGTTGAGGCTTGCCGTCTCTTTCGTTGGGCGTTTCCAGCCGGCCCGATTCATCGTCCGCGGGGCGTGGGTGTCGGAGATGCTGGGGCGTCGCCAATCCTCCAGGCGGGCGCCCGCGTGGGCCTGAATCCACGCCTGAACCTGTTCCACCATCTTGCGGGGCTCGCGGTTCTCTTCGCCGCCGAATGCGTGCAGCCAGTCCTTGAACATCCGGAAAGCAGCCTTGATCGCCTCGCCCTGCGGCCACCCGGTCAGCGCCCATTCCGTAGCCTTCTCGCCTGCGTAGGCCACGGCGGCAAAGCGCGTCGCCGCCCGGATCGCCTGCCCGCCGGCTTTGTCCGATAGGGCGCGGGCCTCGAAGGCACGGCGCAACTCCTCGAACTGCTGGGGCATGGCCTCGCGCTCGGCAATCACTCGCCGGATGAACTCGGGGTACGCCGTGCCGTAATGCTTGGCGGCATTGCGCTGCAGGGTTTCGGAGAAGCGGGCACCATCGGGCAGGCCGTGCAGCACATCCCAGCACCCGAAGCCGGCCCCGGCATCGGCGGGCAGCTCACAGAAGCGAACCTCCTGGCCAGCGTAGGCGCGCTCCTGGTTCTCCTCGAGGAACTGCGTGAGACCGATTTCTCCGTTCGACTGGAACAGCAGCGAGAAGGACGCGGTTTCACGCAGCCCGCCCGCAGCTTGCCCACGGCCTTTGCCTTGTCCGCTGGTGAGCATGTATGCCGCCTGGGCCACGTCCCGGGGGTTTCCCGCCTGCTTGAGCTCATCGAGCAGAAGCGGCGCGTCGCAGTGCCCGGCGGCCACGCCTTCAATCGCGGTGGCGGTGAGAAGCCAGGTGCGCCGGTAGCTCGCAGGACCGCACAGGCTTGCCGCCGAATAGAGCAAGGCGGACTTGCCGAGGCTCGAACCACCCGCCCAATGGAAGCCGCCCGAAACGTTCGGATGCAGCCAGCACAGGCCGCCCGCAAAGGCCGCCGAGAGAGCGAAGGTGAGCCGGCTGTTACCGACCGCCAGGGCGCCCACGTTGGCGCGCCAGTCGTCCAGGGTTCCGGACTGCTTGAACTGGGCGTGCCCCGTGCCGTTCGCCTGGTGCAGCCACAGTTCCGCCTCTGCCGGGGCGAGCGGGTCGGCATCGCCACCGAGGACGTAAGACCAGCGGCCGGCCGCGGTCACGTCCTCATGCCAGCCAATGCGACTCGTCACACGCGCGCGGGCATTGGGCCGGGATCTATTGATATGCATTTTCAATAGTCCGTTTTTGTTGTCGCCGATGAAGAGCCCCTGAGCCCGCAGCAGCTTCGCCAGGGCGGTGCCATCACCATCAAGCATCTCGTCAGGAAGCAGCACCCGGCGACGGCGGCCGTCGTGGTCATTGAAAACGGCAAGGCGGCACCATCCCTCACCCCGGGCATCGCGCACCATGTGGGTGATCTCCAGCGGCGCGCACACGAACTGTTCAACGGTCTCCCAGCCTTCGCCGCGGCGCTCCACCTTCAGGCGATACACCCCGCGGCCGTCGTTGCCTTCCCGAAGTTCGAACAGCTCGCCACCCTGTGCATGCGGCTGAGCGCCTTGGCCCTTGCCCTTGGCTTTCGAGCGGGAACGCTTTACGGGCTTCGCAGCTTCGTCCAAAGACGCAGCAGGGGCCGTTTTCGGGCAAGCGGCGGGCGTCTCGGCGTCGGGTGCGGTGGGCGTAGCGGAGGGCGCTTCATCGCCCTGCGGGGCCGCAAACGACGCGGTGGCGGCTTCGAGGATCGTTCGCACGGCATCGAGCCCGGCGAGCTGGTGCAGGTCATTGAAGTCGGTCGGGGCCTTGCGGGTGGCCTGGTAGTGCTCCCAGCGGCCGGCGGGGTCAGGCCACGCAGGCGAGGCCACCACGCCACCCACGGCCCGGGCGGCTTCCTGCGCCCGGAGCTGGCCCGCGTTGCGGCGTTTGTGGGGCTGGCCGCAGGCTGGGCAGGTATCGCCATCGGCCACCCTTACCGGCGCCTGGCAGGCGAAGCATTCGCCGAAAGCATCGTCATCGGCGCACAGGATGAAGCAGGCGGCAGGGTGCGCCTGGTGCAAGGCACGGGCAACGGCTTCAAGGCTGCCGGCGTCGAAGGCCACGGCGACGGGCCAGCCGGTGGCCAGGTGGATGCTCGCCGCGGTGGCATAGCCCTCAGCAACGCACAGGGGCAGGCCTTCGGCCGGTTCGCCGATCAAATGGGATTTCCCGACCTTCTCGCCGTGGGGCAGAAAGTCCTTGTCTCGCCCGTCCACCTTCTCGGGATAGATCGCCTGCAGGCTGTGCAGCGTGCCGGACGGGCTACGCATCGGTACCAAGAGCACGCCAGGAACGTGGGTTTCCTCCCAGCGGCCGGCGTGATCCTGAACCCACTTCGGCCAGGTTCCTGCTCGCAGACCGAAGGATTGCACGCCCTTGCGCTGCAGATAGAGGTGGTCGTCCGGAGCAGGCCGGGCGCCGCTCCAGATTGCATTGGCCTTGCGGCGCGCGAGATCCCGCTTTTTCTTCGCTTCCGCTTCCCGTTCGACACGATGGGCATCCATGCGGGCGCGGTGGGCGGCTTCCTCTTCGGGCGTGAGCTGCCGACGGATGTCTGCTTTCCATGCCTGCCAGCCTAGGCCGTCGCGGTGATTTTCAAATCCGCCGGCCGGAACGCCGTCAAGGTGCAGCAGCCATGCGCCGTCTTTCTTCACCGCGGGGCCGTCCTGCAGGGGGCAGCGGTGCAGCTTGCCGTCAGCGTCCAGGCGGTCTGGCAGGCGTAGACCACGTGCTTCGGCGGCGCTGCGGAACTGGGCGAGAATGTCGTATTCGTTCATTCCGCCCTCGGCAGTTCGACGGTGCCGGCAAAACCGGCGAAAACCTCGGGGAAGGCGGCGCGCAGCGCTTTCAATGCAGCAGATGCAAACAGGTCTTCAGTGATCGCGCCGGAAGATCCGAGCCGTATCGAAATACGTGCTTCGCACCCAGCCGCGGCGCAAGCAACGTCCGCCTCAAGGAATTGAGGGGCGTTCGGATCGTCGAAATGATCCCCATCACTCGTGCCCCAAGCCATGAACTCGAAGCCAAGCGAGGGCATCCGAAACCACCACCCACTGCGGCGGTCGTCAAACTCGACGGTAATGGCATGAGGCACGCCGTCAATCACCGCGTGAGTCATTGCCAGGCCTCACCCTTCAAGGCCTTGCGCAGCTCCCCGACATTCCAGGCTGTGACGGCTTCGGAGAGTTTGCGAGGGACGGGGAACGCACCTTTCTTAACCCGCCTCCAGATCGTGACCGGCGAACAGGCAAAGAGGCTTGCGACTACAGGGAGACGAACGAACGCCGAATCGGGTAGATCGTCGAAGTTGCGGAGAGCTGACGGGATCGGGGCTGCGGAGTCGGCTCTAGCGGTGCTCTTGAGGGCGTTGGATGTGTTCATGTCTATCGGCTCCTGGGTTGCAGCTTGTTGCGCGGTGAAGTTCCGCGATACGAAGCAGCGTAAGAAGCCGATAGACCCCCTGTAACGGGTCAAAGGGGTAAAAAGGAAGGGGTAAGTGGGGGGGGTGTTAAAGCGGTGAAACCCTCGTCAGCAAAGGCTTTCAAGGGCTTACCCCCTTATCTCTTTCTGTTGCCGCCGACCCTTGCCCATTCGGGCCTGATAAGTAGATCAATGGCGTTGGCCTTCACGTCGGAATCAACCTTGCTGCGGATCCAGGGGATGATCTCCTCGTCCTTCTTTGGAGGGCGGTTGCGGTCGACATTCGTCCAAAAGCGCGCTATCGCCTCAACCATCACCGCTAGCTCAGGCGGACTGTCGTAGCCCTCAATATTTACCAAAAACTTTGAGGGCGCTTCGCCAGAAGGGGCGCTCGGTGGCTTGGGCTTCAGTTCGTCCACGGCTTGAGCCAGTGCAGAAGGTACGCTCAGATGCGCACTTTGAGCCCAACTCAGTAGATTCGGCGGCGACATTTCCCGCTTTAGCTGCCCGACCTTGATTGCCCTATCAAGAAGATCAGTCAAATCATTGCGTTCATCCGGATAGTCGTAGATTGATGCATCCCCGTCAGGGTCACACCCTAGGAGAAGGGCGACCGCTTCGGTTTTTGTCCAGAAAGGTTTCCGCGCCCACTTAGCGTAGATCGACGGTTTTTTCTGTAAGCGTTCCTGCGCCTTCTTGCGGTCATTCACGGCTGTTGCCATCTCTAGCAATTCCGCGTAGGTCTTGGCGGCGAGCTCATCTCGGTACGCCCAGGCGTCAGGATCCGATTGCCGTGCCATCGCTTGCAGTTCTTGATCGGACTTGCCCGGGAATTGCCCCTTTAAGTCACCAAGGCGTGTTGCCTTGATCATGCCTGGTGATCTGTCCTCCAAGAGGATTTCAATACAAAAATTGCGTAGTTCATCCACGCTGTACATGTTCGCCCCTTCCAGCGCCTTCAAATGAAAGGTGCCGCGCCAGCCGGGTGAAGGTGCCCGGGATTCCCCCCGTCGAGGTAGGCGCGGCGTGCTGCTCGGTTGATCGTCAGTTCATGCGGCATGCCCGCGGATCGGCACGACCTTGCCCCCAAGGCGCGACCCACTCCCGCCCCGCTTCGCAGGCCAGCAGGAAGTCCGCCCACAATTCCAGGGCGGCGCGGCGTTCGGTCAGGTAGTCGTGCTGGTCATACACCGCTACCAGCCCGCCCAGGGCGTGATTCAGGCAGCGCTCGGCGATGAGCACCGGCACGCCCAGGGCCGCTAGGTGGCTGCGGGCGGTGCTGCGTAGATCGTGCGGGGTGAAGCGGCGTGTCTTGTCCTTCAGGCCGTCGCACAGCTTGTGCAGCATGGCGTTCATGGTGCGCTGCTCAAAGTGGCGTTCTTCGCCGCCACGCTTGCGGCGCTGCTGGCGGGCCGGCAGCACGTAGCGGGCGCCGCAGGCCACGGCCTGGAGCTGCTTCATCCATTCGACGGCGCAGGGCGGAAGCGGGATGGTGAAGCCCTTGCCGGACTTGCTGTTCTCGTCGGGGATGAACCACTCGGCCCGATCAAGGTTCACGTCCTTCCACTCGGCCCGGGTGAGTTCGCCGATGCGCGTGCAGGTGACCAGCAGCAGCTTTACCGCCAGGGCGTTTTCGGTGCCGATGGAGGGCAGGGCGGGCAGGATCGCCCGCAGCTCGGCCTCGGTGAGTTTGAGGCGCAGCCGGCGGGGCGCGGGCTTGCCGCAGATTGCCGACACCGAAATGGCGCTGCAGGGGTTGGCGGTGACGACGTGGCGGGCAACGCCGTGCTTGAAGATCTCGGAGACGGCGGTATAGACCATCTCGGCCACGTTGGCAGAGCGGGCGCCGACGCTATCGAGCAGGGCGACCACATCGGCGGTGGTGACCTCCCGTGCCGGGATGCCCCCCAGGCGGGCGGCAATCGTGCCTTCGATGTAGCGGCGGCGCTGCTTGATGGTGCTTTCGGACAGACGCGGGAAGGTCTTGTCCATGTAGTCGTCGGCCAGCTCGCGGAAGGATTTGGCCGCGGCACGGGCGATGCGGGTCTGTTGCTTCGCGCGGGCCACGTCGGTGCCCTGCTGGATCTTGGCGCGGGCTTCCATCGTCAGGCCGCGGGCAACCGCCAGGGAGATTTCGGGGTAGCGCCCCAGGGTGAGTTCGCGCCCCTTGCCGTCGAAGCGGTAACGGACGATCCACGACCCGGCCCGCTCGAGGGCCTGCTTGGCGGACATGGTGAAGTAGAGCCCGCCACCGTCCGACTTGACGACCGGCGCGCCTGCCTTGATCCACTTGCGAAGCTCGATGTCGGTGAGCTTGCCCACAACCACCCCCTAGGGAACGTCTAATCCTTAGCTACACATGTAGCTACACGGATTGTAGGCGATTGGGTGCTTTTGGGTGAAATCGCGTGAAACGGCGTTTTTTGAAAAGTGCTTGAATTCAAAGCATTCAGGCCACCGCATGGGGTGGCCTGAAACTTCATTTGAATTTGTGAATGGCTGCGTTGATTTCGCGGATGGCGCGTTCGATTTCGTCTTCGCTGAGGTCTTCCTGCTCGCGCTTGCCGCGGCCGAAGCCTTCCATCTGGGTGGTGTAGGCGTCGGCGGGCATGGTGCGGGTGGAGACGGTGTCGGGGATGTCTTCCTGGTGGTCGTCGTGCCAGGTCATGGCGATCAGGGTCATGTTGTCGCACTGGTGGCCGCCGAGGAGCTCGGCCTCGTTCATGACCTTGGGCACGCTTTCCATGACCCGGCCGTCAGCCAGGGACTTGACCAGGGTTTCGGGTTCGAGGGGGCCCCACACGCCGTCGGAACAGATGGCGATGACGTCGCCGTTGGCGAGCGATGCGCCGCGGGAGAACTCGATCTGAGGCGGATGGTTGCCGCCCAGGCAGCTGAAGATGCGGTTGCGGCCCGGGTGAACGGCGGCGGCCTCGGCGTCGAGCAGGCCCTGATCGAGCATCAGCTGGACGCGGGAATGGTCGCGGGTCTGGGCCACCAGCCGGCCCTTGCGGATCATGTAGAGGCGCGAATCGCCGGCGTGGGCCCAGTGGGCGACGCCTTCCTGGATCAGACAGGCGACGATGGTGGTGCGCGGGATGTCGGCCAGGTGCTTGTCGAAGGCGTAGTCGAGGATCGCGTGATGGGCGTTGCTGAGCACCCGCGACAGGAACAGCACCGGGTCGGTGACCTTGGGCCGCGCCTCCTGCTGGAAGGACTGGGCGATGAACTGCACGGAGATCTGGGCCGCGACCTCCCCGTAGAGGTGCCCGCCCATGCCGTCGGCGAGCACCATCAGCAGGGCGTCGCGGGTGTAGGAATACGCCACACGATCCTGGTTGGTGCGTCGTTTGCCGATCCGGCTCTCCTGGAAAATCGTGAATCTCATGTACGGCCTATCATTGTTTTTAGTCGGGAGCCGAGGCCTTCGAGCCAGGTCTTCTGCTGCGGAGGCGCTTCCCGGTGGCGTTGGGCGAGGACTTTCTGCAGGGCGAAGCAACTCTGCGGGCGCTTGAGCGGGTCGAGTTGCAGGCACCAGTCGATGGTCGCAAGGAAGTGGGGCGAATACTGCCCCGCCCAGGCCTTGGTGGCCGGGACGACGGTGTCGTGCTTGATGCGCTCGTCGGAGCGCTGGGGCGAGGTGCCGGCGAGACAGGCATACATCGACGCGCCCACGCTGTAGATGTCGCTCCATGGGCCGAGGGCTTCGCGGCTCGCAAACTGCTCGGGCGAGGCGAAGCCGGGGGTGTACATCGGCTTGAGGATCGGGGTGTCGGACATCAGCGTCTGGCGCGCGGCGCCGAAATCCAGCAGCACCGGCGTGCCGTCGGCGCGCAGGTAGATGTTGGAGGGCTTGATGTCGAGGTGCAGCAGCTTGTGGGCGTGGACTTCGCGCAGCCCGTTGAGCATGCGGGTGAACACCCCGCGGATGAAGCGTTCGCGGACGTTGCCCTTGTTCTTCTGGACGTAGTCGTGGAGGGTGCGGCCACGCTCGAACTGCATCACCATGTAAACCGTGCCGTTGGCGCGGAAGAAGTTGAGCACGCGCACCACGTTGGGGTGCACCAGCTTGGCGAGCGCCCGGCCTTCCTCGAAGAAGCACTTCATGCCGTAGCGGAAGGCGCCCTCGTGCGCTTCGGTGACGTGGGGCGTGACCTCGCCTTCGCTACGCAGGGCGAGGGAGTTCGGCAGGTATTCCTTGATGGCCACGGGCGAGCCATCCTGGTCGTACGCCAGGTAGACGATCGAGAATCCGCCCAGCGACAGTTGCCGCTCGACCCGGTAGTGGTCGAGGAGGAAACCTGGCGGGAGGGCGCAGTTCTGTTGAGTGGCCATCGGGCGGGGCGCTACACTTCGTCTTTTGGTGGCGTTCGGGTCTGCTAGTTTACTTCGACTGCCGCACTTTCTCGGGAAAAACAGGATGATCCACAGCATGACGGGCTTTGCCGTCCAGGTTCGCGACCTGGGCCGTGTTGCCCTGCACCTCGAATTGCGAAGCGTTAACTCCCGCTATCTCGATCTTGCGTTTCGCATCAATGACGACTTGCGTCAATCCGAGCCGCTGATCCGCGAGGCGATCACCTCCCGACTGCGCCGGGGCAAGGTCGAGTGCAGGTTCAACCTGCAGGCGAAGGATAGCGCACCTCGTGATCTCGCGATCAACGATGTGCTCTTCGGACAGCTCAAAACGGCCCAGGCCGCCATTCTTGCCGAGCTGCCCCAGGCCGCGCCCTTCTCGGTGGCCGAGATCCTCCGCTGGCCGGGCATGCTGGCCGATGACGGCGTCACCTTCGAGGCCCTGCAGCCCGAGATCGGCCCGCTGGTGAGTGCCGCGCTGGATGAACTCGTCGCCACCCGCCGTCGCGAGGGCGAGAAGCTCGCCGAGATGATCCGCGGCCGCATCGCCCACATGCGCGAGCTGGTCGCCAAGGTGGCGCCGCGCGTGCCGGCGCTGGTGGCCGAATACCAGGAAAAGCTCGCCACCCGCCTGCGCGATGCCGCCGCCACCCTCGACGACGACCGCATCCGCACCGAAGTGGGCCTGTTTGCCCAGCGGGTCGACGTGGCCGAGGAACTCTCCCGCCTGTCCACCCACCTGGACGAGGTCGAGCGCATCCTCAAGGCTGGCGGCGCTGCCGGCAAGCGGCTGGATTTCCTGATGCAGGAACTCAACCGCGAGGCCAACACCCTCGGCTCCAAGGCCATGGCCGCCGACATGACCGCCATCGCCGTCGAGCTCAAGCTGGCCATCGAGCAGATGCGCGAGCAAGTGCAGAACATCGAGTAAGGAGCGGCCATGCCCGGCACCCTGTTCATCGTCACCGCTCCCTCCGGCGCCGGCAAGACCACCCTGGTCAGCGGGCTGCTGGAGCGTGATCCGCTGGTCAAGCTGTCGATCTCCTACACCACCCGCGCGCCGCGGGCTGGCGAGGAGGACGGCCGCCACTACCATTTCGTGGACGTCTCCACCTTCCGCCAGCTGCGCGACAAGGGGGAATTTCTCGAATGGGCGGAGGTCCATAACAACTACTACGGAACCTCGAAGGGCTGGCTTGAAGCGCAGATCAGCGCCGGCAAGGACATCCTCCTCGAGATCGACTGGCAGGGCGCCCAACAGGTGCGCAAGGTCTTTCCGAAGGCGGTCGGGGTGTTCATCCTGCCGCCGTCGGTCGAAGAGCTCGAGCGCCGCCTGCGCGGCCGCGGCACCGACAGCGAGGACGTGATCGCCCGCCGGGTGCTCGCCGCCCGTGGCGAGATGCGCCATGTGGCAGAGTTCGACTACGTTATAATCAATGAAGACCTGCCCACAGCCATCGACGATCTCGTGGGCGTGGTAAGAGCATCGCGGCTGCGCTACGCCAACCAGGAGGCGCGCAAGCCGGAGTTTTTCCGTTATCTGGAACAGGATTGAGGCAAATATGGCCCGTGTAACCGTTGACGACTGTCTGAAGAGAATCCCCAACCGCTTCCAGCTCACCCTGGCTGCGACCTACCGTGCCCGTCAGCTGACGGCCGGCGCCACCCCGCAGGTGGACCTCGACCGCCACGACAAGGACAAGCCCACGGTGATCGCCCTGCGCGAAATCGCCGCCGGCAAGGTCGGCACCGAAGTCCTCAACCGCGGTCAGGCCTGAACGGCCTCCCGCCAGAGAGCAATGTCATGGAATCCGCCGCCCCGGTTCCCGTTAGCGGTGGCGGCGTTTTCCAGCCTCCAGCTTCCAGCGTCGTGCCCCTCGACTTCGGTCGGCTGCGGGCGCTCGTCTCCACCTATCTCCGCGCCGAAGACGTAGGCCGCATCGAGGCCGCGTATCACTTCTCCGCCGACGCCCACCAGGGGCAGATGCGGCAGAGCGGCGAACCCTACATCTCCCATCCGGTCGCTGTCGCCGAGATCCTCGCCGGCTGGCACCTGGACGCCCAGGCCCTGTGCGCCGCCCTCCTTCACGACGTGATGGAGGACACCCACATCACCAAGGCCGAGATCGCCGAGCGCTTCGGGCGCACCACGGCCGAGCTCGTCGATGGCGTGTCCAAGCTCGACAAGATCGAGTTCCAGTCGCAAGAAGAAGCCCAGGCCGAAAACTTCCGCAAGATGCTGATGGCGATGGCCAGCGACCTGCGGGTGATCCTCATCAAGCTGGCCGACCGTCTGCACAACATGCGGACCCTCGACCACATGCGGCCCGACAAGCGTCGCCGCATCGCCCGTGAGACCCAGGAAATCCACGCGCCCATCGCCAACCGGCTGGGCCTCAACAGCATCTACCGCGAGCTCCAGGAACTCGCCTTCAAGCACCGCCACCCGATGCGCTTCCGGGTGCTGTCGCGAGCCATCCTCTCCGCCCGGGGCAACCGCCGCGAGGTGGTCGGCAAGATCCTCGCCGCCATCGAAGAGCGCCTGCCCCAGTGGCACATCGAGGCCGAAGTGCGCGGCCGTGAGAAGCACCTCTACAGCATCTACCGCAAGATGGCCGAGAAGCGTCTCAGCTTCTCCCAGGTGCTTGATATCTATGGCTTCCGCGTCATCGTGCCGGATGTGCAAACCTGCTACCGGGCCCTCGGCGCGCTGCACGGCCTCTACAAGCCGGTGCCCGGCAAGTTCAAGGACTACATCGCCATCCCCAAGGCCAACGGCTATCAGTCGCTCCATACCACGCTGATCGGCCCCTTCGGCACGCCGGTCGAGGTGCAGATCCGCACGCCGGAGATGAACCATGTGGCCGAGAGCGGCGTGGCGTCCCACTGGCTCTACAAGGAAGACGAAAAAACCCTCACCGAGCTCCAGCACAAGACGCACTCCTGGCTGCAGTCGCTGCTCGAGCTGCAATCCACCTCGGGCGATTCCAGCGAGTTCCTCGAGCACGTCAAGGTCGATCTCTTCCCGGGCGAGGTGTACGCCTTCACCCCCAAGGGCAAGATCTTCGCCCTGCCGCGGGGTGCCACGGTGGTCGATTTTGCCTACGCGGTGCACACAGATGTGGGCAACCGCTGCGTCGCCGGGCGCATCAACAGCGAGCTGATGCCCCTGCGCACCGAGCTCCACAACGGCGACCAGATCGAGATCATCACCGCCGCCCACGCCAGCCCCAACCCGGCCTGGCTGAGCTACGTGCGCACCGGCAAGGCCCGCGCGCAGATCCGGCACTTCCTGAAAAACGCCCAGCAGGAAGAAGCCTCGACCCTCGGCGAGCGCCTGCTCAACCAGGCCCTGCGGCCCCACGGCCTCACCCTGGGCCAGGTCAGCACCTTTGCGTGGGATCGCTTCCTGCGCGAATTCACCCTCGCCACCCGCCGCGAACTGATGACCGATATCGGCCTCGGTCGACGCCTGCCGGCCATCGTGGCGCGGCGGCTGGCCGAGATCCAGGACGTCGAATCCGGCCGCGCCGACGTGGTCAAGCCGCGGCCCGCCGGGGCGATCCTGATCCGCGGCACCGAAGGCGTTGCGGTGCAGCTCGCCCGCTGCTGCCGGCCGATTCCGGGCGACCCGATCGTCGGCATCATCCGCAAGGGTCAGGGGCTGGAGGTGCACATGCACGACTGCCCCCAGGCCCGCAAGCTGCGCAGCGAGCGCGACCGCTGGATCGACGTGGAGTGGGAACCCTCCACCGACCGCCTGTTCGACGTCACCCTCAAGCTGCTCACCAAGAACGCCCGGGGCGTGCTCGCCAAGGTGGCCAACGCCATCGCCGAGCAGGACTGCAACATCCAGAACGTTTCCACCGATGGCGAGCAGGGCACCTATTCCTCGCTCTACATCACCGTCCAGGTCACCCACCGCCTGCATCTGGCCAAGGTCATCCGCGGCCTGCGCACCATTCCCGAAGTGGTGCGCATCGGGCGGATGCGGGGCGACCAGAAATGAACCGCCGGGGCCAGCGCGCCCCGACGCTGATAGAATCACGCCGCTAAAACGGGAGAACACTCAATGGCAATTTACGAATCCGAGCACACCAAGTTCATGCGCGAATGGATGAAGGCCCATCCGGAAGAGCGCGAAGAGCAGCAGAAGGGCCGCGCCCTGTGGTGGGACAAGCCGCAGGATCTGGAAACCCAGAGCGAATACGCCGCCGGCAAGGTCGCCCACAAGCCCTACCCCTACGCCACTGAATAAGCCCGCCGGCTGACGCTCCGCCGGGGGCTTCAGCCGCGGCTGCACGTTCAGCCTCCCGCCCCGCTGCGCGCGCCCGACGGCGTTGCACCGCGGGGCGGGATGTCTTTCCCAGGTGTGCCGCCAGTTGGCCGCACGCCGTCTTTTCGTTTTCCCGACGCTGCCGTGTTCGCCCCCAAGATCGCCTTCATCGACGTTGAAACCACTGGCGCCAATCCGGTGGTCGACCGGGTCACCGAGATCGCGATCCTGCGCATCGAGGACGGCGTGCTCGTCGAGCGCTGGTCGAGCCTGGTCAATCCGGGCATGGCGATTCCGCCGACCATCCAGGGCTTCACCGGCATCACCGACGCGATGGTCGCCGATGCGCCGCCCTTTGCCGATCTCGCCGACGGGGTGCGGGCGCTGCTCGCCGACTGCGTGTTCGTGGCCCACAACGCGCGCTTCGACTACGGCTTCATCAAGAACGAGTTCTCGCGCATCGGCGAGCGCTTCGACGCGCCGGTGCTGTGCACCGTCAAGCTGTCCCGCGCGCTCTACCCCCAGCACCACCGCCACGGGCTGGATGCGCTGATCGCCCGGCACAATCTCACGTGCTCGGCCCGCCACCGGGCGATGGGCGACACCGAGGCGCTGTTCCAGTTTGCCGGCATCGTCGCCGACGAATTTCCGCCGGAGATCCTCGGCATTGCCATCGCCAAGGCCATGAAGGCTCCGAGCCGGCCGGTGGGGCTGCCCGAAGGGGTGCTCGAAGGCGTGCCCGAGGGCCCGGGCGTGTATCTGTTCTACGGCGAGAACGAGCTGCCCATCTACATCGGCAAGAGCGTCAGCCTGCGCTCCCGGGTGATGAGCCACTTCTCGTCCGACCATTCCAGCACCAAAGAGGCCAAGCTGGCCCAGCAGGTGCGGCGCGTCGAATGGCTGCCCACCGCGGGCGAGCTGGGCGCGCTGCTGCTGGAGGCGCGCCTCGTCAAGGAACGCAAGCCCACCGAGAACCGCAAGCTGCGCGAGACCGAGGCCGTGTTCGGCCTGCGTTACGACCCGACGAAGAAGCGCGGCCCGGTGCTGGTGCGCGAAGCTCTCAACGGGGCCGACCCGGCCGGTTGGGACGCAGTGAATGGCGCCTTCCGCACCAAGAAGGAAGCCGACAACGCCCTGCGTGAGCTGGCCCTGCTCTACAAGCTGTGCCCGCGGCGCATCGGCACCGAGCCGTGGGGCGATGGCGCCTGCATGGCCCACCAGATGAAGCGCTGCGCCGGCGTGTGCTGCGGCAAGGAAGCCCACGCGGAGCACGACGAGCGCCTGCTCAAGGTGCTCGAAAGCCTGCGCATCCGCCGCTGGCCGTGGGACGGCCCGGTGGCGGTGCGCGAACACCACCCGGACACCGGCCGCAGCGCGGTGCACGTGGTGGATCGCTGGTGCCTGCTGGGCAGCGTCGAGGACGAGGGCGAACTGGGCTCGTTGCTCGAAGCCCTGCCGCCCCGGCGCTTCGACCTCGACACCTACCGCATCCTCCAGCGCTGGCTGGACACCCCCGCCGGCCGCAGCGCGGTCACGCCGCTGGGCTGATCCTCCCTCGTCGGCCCCGCATCGCTGCTCACGTGCCTCCGCGGGCCCGTCGCGGGTGTCGCCGTGGTGCTCTGGGGTGCTTCTTTACTGCCCGGCTGAGTCTGTCGGGCTGAAGCCCGACCTACAGGAAGGGGCGCGACTATCCCAAAGATCCTCCCGTGGGGCTTTGAGACCGACCTGTCCATTCGGTGAGCTTGTCGGGTGCTGCTTTTTGCAGCTCGGGCGGGACTCGGAGACTGAACCATCCTGTCCGGGAGATGCTCGCCTGGGGCTTTGGGACAGACCTGTTCATTCGGCGAGCTTGTCGGGTGCTGCTTTTTGCAGCTCGGGAGAGACTTGGAGACCGGACCATCCTGTCCTGGCGTTTGTCGGCCGGGACTCCGGGATAGGACAGCCTATCCGCGAGGTGCTCGCGACTATCTCCGAGACACTCGCGACTATCCCGGAGATAGTCCGGTACGCCGCTCAGGCCGGCGCGTGGGCCTCGCGGGTGGCGGCGCGGCGTTCGCGCCAGCCTTCGACCAGTGAATACACCGCCGGCACCACCACCAGGGTGAGCAGGGTGGAGCTGATCATGCCGCCGATCACCGCGATGGCCAGCGGCTGGTTGGTCTCGTTGCCGGCGCCAAAGCCGGCGGCGGCCGGGGCGAGGGCGAGGATCACCGTCATGGAGGTCATCAGCACCGGGCGCATCCGGATCGGGCAGGCGTTGCGCAGGGCAGCGTCCACCTTGAGGCCTTCGGCGCGGCGCTGGTTGGTGAGATCCACCAGCAGGATGGAGTTCTTGGCGACGAGGCCGATCAACAGCACCAGCCCGATCATCGAGTAGATGTTGAGGGTCTGCCCGGTGAGCCACAGGGCCGCCACGCCGCCGACGATGGCCAGCGGCTGGGCCAGCATCACGATGGCGGGCTGCAGGAAGCTGTTGAACTGGCTGGCGAGCACCATGTAGAGCAGGGTCATGGCCAGGGCGAAGGTGAAGCTCATGTACTTCTGGGTCTTGCCGAACTCCTCGGCCTGGCCGATCAGCTTGACCTGGTAGCCGGTGGGCAGCAGCTCGGCCGCGGTGGCCTTGACCACCTCCACCGCCTCACCCAGGGGCAGGGTGGGGGTGGCGAAGAAGGTGGCCGCGTACTGGAGATCAAAGCGCCCGACGATGGCGGGGCCCAGGGCCTCGCGGAAGCCCGCCACGCTATCCAGGCGCACCAGCTCGCCGCCCTTGTTGCGCAGGAAGATCTTCGAAAGATCAGCCGGCTGGGTGAAGGTGCCTTCCCTGGCCTTCACGCGGATGTCGTAGCGCTGGCCGTCGCCCGGTTCGTCGTTGTATTTGGCGATGTCCACGCCGCCGGTAAGCATGTTGATGGCCAGCGCCACGTCCTGGGTGGTGAGGCCGGCGTCGGCGATGCGCAGGCGGTCCGGCGCGAAGATCAGCTGGGGCAGGTCGAGCTGCAGGTCGGTGTCCATGCGTCCGATGCCGGGCATCGCGGTGAGCTTCTTCTGCAGGGCCACGGCGTGGCGGCCGAGCTCCTGCAGGTTCTCGCCGGTGAGCACGAACTGCAGCGGCTCGCCCCGTTGGCCCTGCACCATCGGGTAAGGCGCGGCGAACACCCGCGCGCCGGCGATCTGGGCAAACTCCTTGCGCAGCAGCGGGATGATGTCCTGCTGCTTGACGGTGCGCTCCTCCCGCGGGGCCATGCGCACGACCACCGTGCCCTGGTTAACCTGTCCGGCGGTGCCGAGGCCGATCAGCGCGAACTCGGAGCGCACCTCGGGGTGACGGTCGAGAATGGCCTCCACCTCCTTCAGCTTGCTGTCGGTGTAGTCGATGCTCGAACCCAGCGGCGTGCGCAGCGACACCAGGAAGCGCCCCTCGTCCTGCTCCGGCGCGAAGGCCTTGCCCACGTTGGCGAAGAAGAAGGCGCTCGATCCCACGACGGCCAGGGTCGCCAGCAGCACCCACAGGCGGTGGGTGAGGGCGGCTTCCAGCAGGCGCACATAGAGCGCGTCCAGGCCCTCGAAAACGCGGTCGAAGAAGCGGTAGATCGGGCCGTGCTGCTTCTCCACCTTGAGATAGCGCGAGCACAGCATGGGCGTGAGGGTGAGCGACACGAACAGCGACACCAGCACGCCGAAGGTGACCACCAGCGCAAAGCTGCGGAAGAACTGCCCGATGATCCCCGAGATGAAGGCCACCGGCGCGAAGATGCACACCAGCGACAGGGTGGCCGCCATCACCGCGAAGACCACCTCGTTGCTGCCATTGACGGCCGCCGAGACGGGATCGGGGTCGAGCTCTTCCCGGTGGCGGAAGATGTTTTCCAGCACCACGATGGCGTCGTCCACCACCACCCCGATCAGCAGCAGCAGCGCCAGCATGGTGAGGGAGTTGAGGGTGAAGCCGGCGAAGTAGATCACCGCGATGGCGCCGCAAAGCGACACCGGGATCGCCAGCGAGATGATGAGGGTGGAGCGCACCGAGCGCAGGAAGATCCACACCACCAGCGCCGCGAGCAGGGTGCCTTCGATCAGGTGTTCCTTCAGGGAATCGACGATCTCGAGGATGAACACCGCGTCGTTGGAGACGACGGAGAGTGTCATCCCCGGCGGCAGCATGGGGCGCAGATCGCGGTCGAGGCGTTCCTGGATGCGCTCGGTGATCGCCACGGTGTTGGCGTTGGCGATCTTCACCATGCCCAGGCCGACGGTGGTCTTGCCGTTGAAGCGGGCGAGCTGGCGGTTGTCGGTGAGGCCGTCCTCGATCTCCGCAACATCGCCCAGGCGCACCGGCGCCTTCTCGCGCCAGGCCACGACCAACTCCCTGAGCTGCTCCACCTGGTGGAACTCCAGATCAAGCTTGACCAGGCTTTCGGTGGTCTTGCCCACCACGAAACCGCCGGCCAGTTGGACGTGCTCCTTGGCGAAGGCGTCGGTGATGTCCTGGGCGGTGACCTTGTGGGCGGCCATCCGGTCGGGCAGCAGGTTGACCCGGATGGTGCGGTCGCGCCGCCCGCCGATACGCACTTCGCCCACGCCGTCGATGGTCTCGAGGCGCTTTTTGAGGGTGTTGATGGCGTACTGGTTGAGCTGCTGCTGGGTGCGGTCGCCCTGCAGCGCCAGCCACATCACCGGCTGGGCGTTGGTCTCGACCTTGGCCACCACCGGCGGGTCCACGTCCTTGGGCAGCCGGCGCAGCACCTGATTGACCTTCGACTGGACCTCGTTGAAGGCCACGTCCACCTTCTTCTCCAGCGAGAAGGTGATGTTGACGGTGGACACGCCCGGCGACGAGGTGGACTGGACGTGCTCGATGCCCGGCACGCTGTTCACGGCGGATTCGATGACGTTGGTGATGCTCGAATCGACGATGTCCGGGTTGGCGCCCTTCAGCGTGGTGGTGATCGAGATGACCGGGAATTCGATGTAGGGGTAGCGGTCCATCCCGACCCGCTGGTAACCGATGATGCCGACGAGCACCAGCACGGCGCTCATCATCCACGCCAGCACGTGGCGCTTGATGGACAGCTCGGGCAGGGTCATGGCTTGGCGGCGGGGGCAGCTGCCGCGGGCTTGGCGGCGGCGGGGGCCTTGATGCTGACGGGGGCGCCGTCGGTGAGGAAGCCGGCGCCGTCCTCCACGATGGTCTCACCGCTGGCGAGGCCCTTGACGATCTCGATCCGGCCGTCCTGCTTGACGCCGGTTTCGACCACCCGCTGGCTGGCCTTGCCGTCGGCGATCACATAAACCACCTTGCCGGCCGGGCGCAGTACCACGCTCTGCTCGGGCACCACCACCGCGGCGGGCTTGCTGCCGGTGACGATGGCCGCGTTGACGGTGCCGCCCGAGAGCATCGAGCCGTCGTTGTCGAGGCGCACCTGCACGTCGATGGCGCGGGACAGATCGTTGATGGTGGGCTTCACGTCCTCCACCACGCCGGTGATGACCTTGCCCGGTTGGTGGGGCAGGCCGAGGCGCACGGTCTGGCCGGGGCGGATGCGCCCGGCGGCGGATTCGGGAAACGGCAGGTGGGCGCGCAGCACCCGGTTGGAGACCAGCTTGAACAGCGGATCGCCCACCTTCACGTAGTCGCCCGGCGAGACGATCTGGGTTTCGATGATGCCATCCACCGGCGCCACCACCTTTGTGCGGGCCAGGTTGCTGCGGCTGCTGCCGCTTCTGGCGCGGGCGGTGGCCAGCTGGGCGCGCAGGGCGTCGCGCTGGGCGAGGGCGTCGTCGGCGCCGTTACGCGAGATGAAGCCCTTGGCGACGAGGTTCTGCTGGCGCTCGGCGAAGCGTTCGGCCTGGGCGACCAGGGATTCGAGGCGGGTGATCTCGGCGGCGTCGGTCTGGCCCTGGATCTGGAAGTCGGTGGGATCGAGCTCGGCGAGGCGCTGGCCCCTCTTCACGTGGTCGCCGCCGTGGGCGATCACGTTGGTGACGCGCCCGGCTACTTCGGCGCCGATCTTCGGGTCGATCAGCGCCTCAAGCGTGCCGAGGGTGTTCTCGGTCACGTCCAGCGAGACGCTGGCGGCCTTGAAGGCGGTGACCGGGGTGGCCGGCGGGCCGGACGGCTTGCTGGCCGCCGGCGCCGGCTTGTCGCCACAGCCGGCGAGTCCGATGGCAAGGAACAGGGCGATGCAGGAAACTGAACGCATGGTCGGTGACGTCGGACTGGCGGGCGTGGGCGGGATCAGGGCAGCGGGCGTTCGCCCTTCAGGAGGTGCTCGAGGGTTTCCCGCTCGCGGATGACGTGGACCTCGCTGCCATCCACCAGCACCTCGGCGGCGCGGGGGCGGGTGTTGTAGTTGGAGCTCATGGTCATGCCGTAGGCGCCGGCGGAGAGGATCGCCAGCAGGTCGCCGGTTTCGACGGACAGGTCGCGGTCGTGGCCGAGGAAGTCGCCGCTCTCGCAGATCGGGCCGACCACTTCGTAGCGGGTGGCGGGCAGGTTGCGCGGAGCGACGGCGACGATCTCGTGGTAGGCGTCGTAGAGCGCCGGGCGGGCGAGGTCGTTCATCGCAGCATCGATGATGGCGAAGTTCTTCTCGACGCCGGGCTTGAGGTATTCGATGCGCGTGAGCAGCAGGCCGGCGTTGCCCACCAGCGAGCGGCCCGGCTCGAAGCACAGGGCTTCGTCGCGGCCTTCGAAGCGGGCCAGCAGCGGGGCGAGGTATTCGGTGGGCGTGGGCGGCTCTTCGTCGCGGTAGCGGATGCCGAGGCCGCCGCCCAGGTCGATGTGGTCGAGCTTGATGCCTTCGGAGGCGAGCTGGTCGACGAGGCCGAGGATCTTGTCGGCGGCTTCGGCCATCGGGGCCGGGTCGAGGAGCTGGGAGCCGATGTGGCAGTCGATGCCGGAGATCTCGATGTTCGGAAGCCCGGCGGCCTTGCGGTACAGGTCGAGGGCCTCGGTGAAGGCGACGCCGAACTTGTTGCTACGCAGGCCGGTCGAGATGTAAGGGTGGGTGTTGGGGTTCACGTCCGGATTCACGCGGAAAGCGATCGGCGCACGCTTGCCCATGCTGACGGCGACTTCATTGAGGCGGTCGAGCTCGGCGGCGGATTCGACGTTGAAACAGCCGATGCCGGATTCGAGCGCGTAGCGCATCTCGTCGCGGGTCTTGCCGACGCCCGAGAAAATCACCTTGCCGGCGTCACCACCGGCGGCCAGCACGCGGGCGAGTTCGCCGCCCGAGACGATGTCGAAACCGGCGCCCAGCTTGGCGAACACCGACAGGATGCCGAGGCTGGAGTTGGCCTTGACCGCATAGCACACCAGCGACTTGCGCAGGCCGAGGGCCTGCTGGTAGGCGTTGAAGGCGGCGGTGAGGGCGGCGCGGGAGTAGACGTAGGTCGGGGTGCCGAACTGGGCGGCGATGTCTGCGAGGGCGACCCCTTCGAGGGTCAGGCCGGCGGGGCCGGCGGTGAGCGTCGGCACGGGCAGGGCGAGCGTCATTGGGCAGAGTCCTGGGAGGCGGGTTTGTTATGATCGGCGCCCGGCGCCGGCGTGGCGGCCGGGGCGGGAGTCGGTACTGAATTGGGCTTGGGTGCGGGTTTGGCGGCCGGCTTGGGGGGCTGCGGCATGTACAGCGGCCCCTTGATGCCGCATCCGCCCAGCACGAGCAGGCCGCAGGCCGCGGCGGCAATGGCGATGTTTCGCATGGATTCCGCGCAAAAACGGGAATGTTAACAGATCAACGGAGACGGCGATGAACGAAGCAGATTTCAACGCACTGGCGGATGCCGAACTGGCCCGTCTGGAAGGGTTGCTCGACAAGTGCGACCTGGATTTCGATTACGAGCTGAAGCCCGGCGGGATCGTCGAGCTGGAGTTTGACAACGGTAGCAAGATCATCGTCAATCGCCACACGGCGGCGCGGGAGATCTGGCTCGCGGCAAAGTCCGGCGGCTTTCACTTCCGGCCGGAAGGCGGGCGCTGGCTGGGGACGCGGGACGGGGCGGATTTCTACGCGGTGCTGTCCCGCTGCATGACGGAGCAGGCTGGCGAGCCGGTCAGCCTGGCGGGCTGACCGGGCTTCGCGGGGGCTACTCGGCCGCCGCTGCGGCGGCGGTCGGCTGAGGCGCTGCTGCCGGCGCGGGGGCTTCGTCGGCGGGGGGCGCGTTAGCTGGTTCGTGGGGCACGTCGGGCGGTGCGGCAGGCAGGTTTTCCTTGTAGATCATCTCTTCCGTGGCGCTGCCGGCGGGCTGCACGCGGATCAGCCCAGCGGGGGCGGTCGGGTAGGTTTCCGGCACGCCGTCGAGGGCTTTTCGCATGTAGTTGATCCACATGGGCAGGGCGGCGGCGCCGCCGGTCTCGCCGCTGCCGAGCTTTCTGGGCTGGTCGAAGCCGATCCATGCCACGGCCACCACGGTGGGCTGGTAGCCGCAGAACCACGCGTCCACGTATTCGTTGGTGGTGCCGGTCTTGCCGGCCAGGTCGCCCCGCTTGAGCACCAGCGCCTTGGTGGCGGTGCCGCGGCGGACCACGTCCTTCATGATCGAATCCATCAGGTAGGCATTGCGCTCGTCGATGGCGCGCTCGGCGGTCTCGCCGGCCACCGGCGGGTCAACCCGCGCCAGCACGTTGCCGGCCTCGTCGCGGATCTCCTTCACCAGATAGGGTTCGATGCGGTAGCCGCCGTTGGCGAACACCGAGTAGCCGCGGAGCATCTGCCACGGGGTGACCGAGCCGGCGCCCAGGGCCATCGTGAGGTAGGGTGGGTGGCGTTCGGCGTCGAAGCCGAACTTGGTGACGTAGTCCTGGGCGTAGCGGGTGCCGACCGACTTGAGCAGGCGGATCGACACCATGTTCTTGGAGCGGGCCAGTGCGGTGCGGACGGTGATCGGGCCATCGTAGCGACCGTCGTAGTTCTTCGGTTCCCACGCCTGGCTGCCTGTCTCGCCGGCCGGGAACGATAGCGGCGAGTCATCCACCACGCTGTTGGGGCCGTAGCCCTTCTCGAAGGCCGCCGAGTAGATGAAGGGCTTGAAGCTGGAGC
The DNA here is from genome assembly GCF_030161255.1 of Zoogloea oryzae. Taxonomy (NCBI): domain Bacteria; kingdom Pseudomonadati; phylum Pseudomonadota; class Betaproteobacteria; order Rhodocyclales; family Zoogloeaceae; genus Zoogloea; species Zoogloea oryzae. Next base: position 27,566 of record NZ_BSPX01000032.1, on the reverse strand, counting down.
CGGGCTGTCGCCACGCCTGGGTGACGTGGTTGAACTTGTTGCGATTGAAGTCGAATCCGCCGGCAAGTGCGCGGATCGCGCCGGTTCGCGGGTCGGCCGCGGCGAGTGCGCCTTCGACTTCGGGCAGCTGGGTGATCTCCCAGTGGTTGTCGATTCGCGTGATGCGGATCACGGCGCCGGGGCGGATACGCTTGTTGGGCGGCGCCTTGTCGCCGAGCATGGCGGATGCAAAGCGCACGCCTTCGCCGCTGATCTTGATGGATTCGCCATACCGGTAGGCCGTGACGGCGCCGCCACCCACCTTGGTGACGATGGCGGCCAGCATGTCGTCGTAGTCGGGGGTTTCGGCGAGGAGTTCGTCCAGCGTCTCGGTCTGCTCGGCGTTCATGCGGGCCGGGTCGACGTAGGCTTCGGCGCCCCGGTAGCCGTGGCGGCGGTCGTAATCCATGATCCCGCGCCGCAGGGCGTGGTAGGCGGCATCCTGCTCGGCCTTGTTGATCGTCGTGATGACCTTGATGCCGCGGGTGTAGGCCTCCTCGCGATATTGCTCGAAGGCGATCTGGCGGGCCATTTCGGCCACGTAGTCGGCGCTGCCGCCGAAATCCAGGTTGCCGGCGGTGTTGCTGCCGGTGGCAACCTTGAGCGGGGTGTCGATCGCCTGCTGCTGTTCGGTCGGGGTGATGAAGCCGAGTTCGGTCATCCGGCGCAGCACATATTGCTGGCGCAGCGCGGCGCGCTTCGGGTTGACGATCGGGTTGTAGGCCGACGGCGCCTTGGGCAGGCCGGCGAGCATCGCCGCTTCGGCAATCGACAGGTCACGCAGCGGTTTGCCGAAGTAGGTCTGGGAAGCCACCGCAAAACCGTAGGCGCGGCGCCCGAGGAAGATCTGGTTGATGTAGACCTCGAGGATCTGGTCCTTCGTGAGGTTCTGCTCGATCTTGAAGGCCAGGAGGATTTCGTACAGCTTGCGGGAGATCGTCTTCTCGCGGGTCAGGAAGAAGTTGCGCGCCACCTGCATGGTGATCGTCGAGGCGCCCTGGCGCTTGCCGCCGGTGGCCAGGTTGGCGCCGGCGGCACGCAGAATGCCGAGGAAGTCGACGCCCGAGTGCTGGTAGAAGCGGTCGTCCTCGGCGGCGAGGATGGCGTGCTTGAGGACCGGCGGTACATCCTGGATGTGCACCACCGCGCGGCGCTCCTCGCCGTACTCGCCGATCAGCGCGCCGTCTGCGGTATAGACGCGCAGCGGGATCTTGGGGTGGTAGTCGGTCAGGGCTTCCAGCGACGGGAGCGTGGGCCAGGCAAAGGCGACAGCGATGGCGACGATTGCGATGCCGACCGCGAGGAGGCCGAGCAGGACGGCAAGAGGGTAGAGAACCCAACGCATGGCGGAAAGAAGGTGCAAGTAAAGTGCGGCATTATACGAGTACGCACTGCTGCCCGCCTGTTCGGGCGACGGCGGTGTTTTACAGGGTGTTGCTTTACACCTGTCATGGTTGTTGCTAGGATTTCATGTAGATTGTTGTTATTGCGCCTAACATAAAGAATTTTCAGGATTTTTTGTGATCGACCTATCCTTTCTCAGCCCCAGGACACGTCCCCTGATCGGCGTCGACATTTCGTCGTCGTCGGTCAAGATGGTCGAGTTGTCGGCTGTTTCCGGGGGCGGGTACCGGGTCGAGCGCTATGCGATCGAAGCCCTTCCCCGCGAAGCCGTGTCCGATGGCAATGTGGCCAACCTCGACGCCGTCGCCGAAGCGATCCGTCGCGGCTGGCGCCGTCTCGGCACCACCACCAAGTTCGTCGCGCTGGCGCTGCCCGCCTCGGCGGTCATCACCAAGAAGATCATTCTCCCGGCGGGGCTTCGTGATCAGGAGCTGGAGGTGCAGGTCGAATCCGAGGCCAACCAGTACATCCCGTTCGCCCTCGACGAAGTGAACCTCGACTTCCAGGTCATCGGCCCGGCGGCGTCCAGCGCCGAGGAGGACGAGGTGCTGATTGCCGCGTCGCGCAAGGAAAAGGTTGAAGACCGCGTGGCCGCGGCAGAAGCCGCCGGCCTCAAGGCGCTGGTGATGGATGTCGAGTCCTACGCGGCGCTGTCGGCCTTCGAGCTCGTCCAGGCCCAGCTGCCCGGCCAGGGGGAAGACAAGATCATCGCCCTCGTCGATGCGGGCGCCAACGTGATGAACGTGTCGGTGCTGCGTAATGGCGTCCAGATCTACGCGCGGGAGCAGGCCTTCGGCGGCTTCCTGCTCACCCAGGACATCATGCGCCACTTCGGGATGTCCCTCGAGGAGGCCGAAAGCACCAAGCGCACCGGCTCCCTGCCCGAGAGCTACGAACCCGAACTGCTGCGGCCGTTCATGGACGCCCTGGCGCTGGAGGTCTCCCGGGCGCTGCAGTTCTTCTTCACCTCGACCCAGTTCAATCAGGTGGATCACATCGTGCTGGCCGGTGGCTGTGCGGTCATTCCGGGCCTCGCCGACACCGTTGCGGGCCGGACCCAGGTCGAGACCCAGGTCGCCAACCCCTTTGCGAACATGAGCCTGAGTTCCAAGATTCGCCCCAAAAATCTGGCGGCCGACGCACCTGCCCTGCTCGTGGCCTGCGGACTGGCGCTGCGGAGGTTTGATTCGTGATTCGCATCAACCTGCTCCCCCACCGGGAGGAAAAACGTAAGGCCCGACGTCAGCAGTTCTGGCTGTTTGCCGCGGTCGCGGCGCTGTCGGGCGTGGCGGTGTGGTTTGTTGGCCACACGATCATCGCCGGCTACGTGGATGGTCAGGAAGCCAAGAACGTCTTCCTGAAGGAAAGCATCGTCGAACTCGACAAGGAAATCGCCGAAATCAAGGGCCTGCGCGAGCAGGCCGAGGCGCTGCTGTCGCGCAAGCAGGTGATCGAATCCCTGCAGACCAACCGGACCGAAACCGTCCAGATCTTCAACGAACTCGCCAGCCAGATGCCCGAAGGCGTCTATCTCAAGGGCCTCAAGCAGAGCGGTTCGCGGATCAATCTGACGGGTTACGCCCAGTCCAACGCGCGGGTCTCGAACCTGATGCGCAATCTGGAGGCTTCGCCCAATCTCGAGCGCGCCGATCTCGTCGAGGTCAAGGCCGCCACGCTGAACAACCGCCGCGTGAGCGAGTTCAGCCTCAACTTCACCATCGAGCGCCCCAAGACCGAAGAGCCGGTCGGCAAGCTGAAGGGAAAGACGCCCGTGATCGTAGGGGGTAAGCCGTAATGGGTCTCAGGGTGTCAATGGAGCAGATCCGGGGCCGGGATTACCAGAGCCTGATGCGGGATTTCAAGGGCCTGGATCCCAACGATCCCGGCCAGTGGCCGCTGTTGCCGCGGGTGACCTTCCTCATCGCGGTCTTCTTTGCCATCGTGGTGGGCGGCTGGTGGCTCGACTGGAGCAACCAGCTGTCGCAACTCGACACCAAGCGCGAGGAAGAATCCCGCCTCAAGCAGGAGTGGAAGGAAAAGAAGGAGCAGGCGGTCAATCTGCCCGAGTACAAGCGCCAGCTGAGCGAGATCGACCGCCAGTTCGGCGCGCTGCTCAAGCAGCTGCCCAACCGCTCCGAGATGGAAGCCCTGCTGGCCGACATCAACCAGGCGGGCCTTGGCCGCGGCCTGCAGTTCGAGCTGTTCAAGCCGGGCTCGGAAGTCATGAAGGATTTCTACGCCGAGTTGCCCATCGCGGTGCGCGTCATCGGCAACTACCACGACCTCGGTGAGTTCGTGAGCGATGTGGCGCAGATGCCGCGGATCGTCACCCTCAACGACATCGCCATCGAGACGCAGAAGGATGGCGTGCTCAAGTTCGATGCGACGGCCGTGACCTACCGCTACCTTGACGACGACGAAGTGGCCAAGCTGCGCAAGGAAAAGGCCAAGGAAAAGGCGGCTAAATGAAGAGCGTCCGATTGACCGCGCTGCTGCCGCTGGCTGCGGTGCTTCTGTTGTCCGGCTGCGGGGACGAGCAGGATGACCTGCGCAGCTGGATGGAAGAAAACTCCAAGGGGCTCAAGCCCAACCTCAAGCCGCTTCCGCCGATCCAGCAGGTCGTGCCGGTGAATTATCAGGGCGCGAGCAAGGTTGATCCGTTCCGGGTTGCCAAGCTTGAGCCGGACAAAAAAGGGGGGCAGTTTGCTCCCGATGCCAACCGACGGCGTGAGCCGCTCGAAGCCTATCCCCTGGAATCGCTGAAGATGGTCGGTGTGCTGATGAAACGCGGACAGTCCCACGCCATCATCTTTGCCGACAAGACGCTGCATCAGGTGAAGGTTGGCAACTATCTCGGACAGAACTACGGGCAGATCACCGCCATCACGGAGACGGAGGTCACATTGAAGGAACTCGTCGAAGATGCGAGCGGTGAGTGGACGGAACGCATCAGCACGCTGCAATTGCAAGAGCAGGCGCCTCAGGAGTCGAAGAAATGAAAACGGGACGTTGTGGCGTCAAGCTTGGCGCGTGGGTCATTGCAGCATGTTTCGGGGGGCTGACCCCGCTGGCGCCAGCCATGGCGCAGACGCCGCCGGGGGCTGAAGCCCGGGCAGCCAACCGCATCGAGAACATCGTCGCCGCCGATCAGGGCGGCAACGTCATGCTCAAGCTCACCATGGCCCAGCCCCTGGCGGCCGTGCCGGCGAGCTTCAGCGTGGCTAATCCGGCGCGGGTGGCCTTCGATTTTCCCGATACCGCCAACGGCCTCGGGCGCAACAGCCAGGCGCTCAACGCCGGTGATCTGCGCAGTGTCAATATCGTCCAGGTGGGCGACCGCACGCGGCTGGTCCTCAACCTGACCCGCGTCTCGCCCTACGATGTCCGCATCGATGGCAAGGACGTGCTGATCACCCTCTCGTCTGCCCAGATGAAGGAAGCTACCGGCGTGGGCGTGGCCCAGTCGTCGCAGTTTGCGGCACCGTCGGCGGTTGGTATGGGCGAGCGTCACGCGATCCGCGACATCAACTTCCGCCGCGGCAAGGAAGGCGAAGGCCGGCTGGTGGTGGACCTGTCCGATCCGAACGCCGGTATCGACATCCGCCAGCAGGGCACCAGCCTGATCGTCGATTTCCTCAAGACCGACGTGCCCGAACAGCTGCGTCGCAAGCTCGACGTGATGGATTTCGGCACACCGGTGTCCACCGTGCTGACCCAGGCCCAGGGCGGCAACGTGCGCATGACCATCACCCCCAAGGGGCTGTGGGAGCACAACGCCTACCAGAGCGACAACCAGTTCGTGCTTGAGGTGAAGCCGGTCCGCGAAGACCCGAACAAGCTCACCCAGGGCTCCGCCAAGGGGCGGTTTGGCGGCGAGAAGCTGTCGCTGAACTTCCAGAACATCGACGTGCGTTCGGTACTGCAGGTCATCGCCGACTTCACGAACTTCAACATCATCACCAGCGATTCGGTGCAGGGCAACCTCACCTTGCGCCTGAAGGACGTGCCGTGGGATCAGGCGCTGGACATCATCCTGCAGGCCCGTGGCCTCGACATGCGCAAGAACGGCAACGTGATCTGGATCGCGCCGCGGGATGAACTCGCCGCCCGCGAGAAGCTCGATCTCGAGGCCAAGGCCCAGATCGGCGATCTCGAGCCGCTGCGCACCGAGAGCTTCCAGATCAACTACCACAAGGCCAAGTCCGTCGCCGAGTTCCTCAAGAGCAAGGACCAGACGGTGCTGTCCAAGCGTGGCAGCGTGGTGCCCGACGAGCGCAGCAACAAGATCTTCGTGAACGACATCCCGTCGCGCCTCGAGGAGATGCGCCGCCTGATCGCCGAGATCGACGTGGAAGTGCGCCAGGTGCTGATCGAAGCGCAGATCGTCGAAGCCACCGACACCTTCTCGCGCAACCTGGGCGTCCGTCTGGGCTTCGGCGGCAAGACCGGCGGCCTGCTGGGCACCACCACCGGCGGCGTGCAGGTCTATCGCAACACCTTCGGTTCCGGCAATCTGTCCAACACTGGCTATCAGGCCGGTCAGATCCTCACGGTGCCCAACTTCAGCGACTCCCTTGGGGTCAACCTGCCTGCCTCGACGATCAACAACAAGCAGGCTGGCGCGTTCTCGCTGGCCCTCTGGAACAGCGCCGCGACGCGCTACATTGATCTCGAAGTCTCTGCCCTCGAAGCCGACGGGCGCGGCAAGGTGGTGTCCCGTCCGCGCGTGATGACCGCCGACAAGGCCGAGGCGATCATCGAGCAGGGTACTGAAATCCCGTACAACTCGGCGACCAGCTCCGGTGCCACCAGCGTGTCTTTCCGGAAAGCCAATCTGGCGCTCAAGGTCAAGCCGCAGGTCACGCCTGATGGCAAGATCATGATGACGCTCGAGGTGAACAAGGATTCGCCCAACTACAATGTGGCCCTGACCTCGGGCGTCCCGATCGACACCAAGCACGTCAAGACGGAAGTTGTCGTTGAGAATGGCGGTACGATCGTCATCGGTGGCATCTACACCCAGGATGTCTCCAACGCGACGACCAAGATCCCGCTGCTCGGCGATCTGCCGGTGCTCGGTTATCTCTTCCGCAGCAACGAGCGCAAGGACAACAAGACCGAACTGCTTGTCTTCATCACGCCGCGTATCATCAACGACCAGCTTGGTCTGCGTTGAACCCTGTTTTGAATGGAAAAATCTATGCGTAATCTGAGAACTGCCGGCTGGATGTCCCGGAGCCGGATTGTGGTGGCGCTGGCCGCTGCGCTGGCGCTGGCCGGGTGCGGTGGCGGTGGTGGCGGCAGTAGCAGCACGAACAATTGCCTGCCATACCAGACCTCTACCGAGTGTGCCACCACGGGGGGTACGACCACCACGACCCAGACCGCGACTCAGCTGTCGCTGACGGTGGATACGCCGACCATCCAGACCAACGGCAGTTCGACGGTCACCTTGTCGGCCACCCTGAAGGACGCAAAGAACGCCGTCGTGCCCGGCGCAACGGTGACCTTCACCGCAGATTCCGGGACGATCTCCGCTTCGACGGCAACGACCAACGCCAGCGGCGTCGCATCGATCACCTTCAATTCCAACGACAACAAGACCAACCGCACCGTCAATTTCACGGCGACCTCCGGCTCCCTGAGTCAGGCGACGTCGGTCGTCGTGCAGGGTACCCGGATCGGTTTCGGTGGTGACACCTCCGGTGTCGTGGGCAAGACCGCGTCGTTCTCTGTGACGCTGCTCGACGGCGCCAGCAAGCCGATTGCCGGTCGTGCGGTTTCGCTCAGTTCCAAGCTCGGCAACAGCGTGGCTTCTTCGGTCACCACTGACGCCAATGGCCAGGTGACCATCACGTTCACGCCGACTGTTGCAGGCACCGATACGATCACGGCCTCCGCGCTCGGGGCGACCTTGACCCAGGACATCGTGATCTCGGCGGTCAATTTTGCGTTCACGTCCCCGTCGGCGGATTCGTCCATCAACGTTAACATCTGCATGCCGGTCACCGCGAGGCTGATCGGTACGTCCGCCAGCGGTGCGATGTTCACGGTGTCGCGCGGACTCGTTTATGCGGATTCCAGCTGCTCGAGTGGTGCCTCGTCCCAGACGATCACCTTCTCCGGTGGTCTTGCCACGGCTTATGTGAAGTCGCCGAGTGCTGGCTCGGCCACCGTATATGCCGAACTCACCGGCAGTTCGTCTTCTGCCAAGACCACGCTGCCGGTCAAGTTCATCGCTACCGTGCCCAACTCGGTGGTCGTCCAGTCCGATCCCTCGGTCGTCGTGGTGGGTGGTTCGTCCAGCATCACCGCGTTCGTGCAGGACGTGAACGGCAATCCGGTGTCCGGCCAGACCGTGATCTTCGCCGCGCCCAATGGTGGTGGTGTACCCAACCCGACCACTGCCGTCACCAACGACTCCGGCAAGGCCAGCACCACCTTCAACGCTGATTCATCGATCAGCGGCAAGGATTCCGTGCAGGTCACTGCGTCCGTGAGTGGTGTGCCCAATGCATTCACGGTGCTGACCGTCGCAGGTTCTGCGGTCAATATGGTCATTGGTACGGACAATCAGGTTGTTGTGCTCGATAGTCCGCCGCGCTACCGCAAGCAGTGGGGCGTCATCGTCTCGGATCCGGCGAGTGGCCCGATCAAGAATCAGGTCGTGACGATCTCCCTGCGCGGCATTGGCTTCGACAAGGGCTACTACACGGTCCCGAGCGGCGAAACCAAGTGGGGCAAGGTACTCACCAACCCATACACCTGCCCTGCCGAAGATGCCAACAACAATGGTGTCGTCGAAACCGGCGAGATTGGCGATGCGGACAGTGATGGTTTCCTTGAACCCAATGGTGCGGCCATTGTGCGGGCGCCGACGTCCACCGGCGGCCTGAGCACGACGGTCACGACCGATGAGAGCGGTGCCGCCACTTTCTACGTCGAGTATCTGCGTTCCTACGGCTCGTGGGCCTTTATTGAACTCAAGGCGACGGCCGCGGTGTCGGGCAAGAACAGCGCCGCATCGACGAGTTTCTACCTGCCTGTTCCGGCATCCGAACTGCTGGACAAGGATGTTGCACCGTCCTTTGTGACTTCGCCTTTCGGTCGGGCGCCAAGCTGCACGTCGCACTGATACAAAGTAGAATGCTGCAAACCAGAAAAGCTGGCCCAACCCGGGCCAGCTTTTTGTTGTCCACACACACCCGTTATGTCCGTCGTGAATCCTGAAAAAGCGCGCTGCATCGTTCTTGTCGGAATGCCGGGTTCGGGGAAGACCACGGTTGGGCGGGAGCTTGCCAAGCGCCTTGGTCGCCGTTTCGTCGACTGCGATCACGAACTTGAAGCCCGGACCGGGGTCAAGATTCCTACGATCTTCGAGATCGAAGGCGAAGAAGGCTTCCGACGTCGGGAGACCCAGACCCTCGAGGCCCTTACCGAAGAATCCGATCTGGTGCTGGCCACCGGCGGCGGCGCGGTGACGCGAGCCGAAAACCGTTCCCTCCTCGCCGAGCGGGGCGTGGTGATCTACCTCAACGTCACCCCGCAGGTGTTGTGGGAGCGTACCCGCCACGACCGCACCCGGCCGTTGCTCCAGGTGCCGGACCCGAAGGGTCGGCTCCAGGAACTCTACGTCGCCCGCGATCCCCTTTACCGGGAAGTGGCCCACGTCGTCGTCGAAGGTGGGCGTGGCACGCCCCACGCGATGGTGAGAACGATTGAAAAGGAACTGCAGACCCTATGCGCACTTTGAACGTCGAACTCGCCGAGCGTAGCTACCCCATCCGGATCGGCGCGAATCTCCTCGGGCAGCCCGGGCTCATCAAGCCCTACGTCAAGACGCGGCGCGTGGCGGTGATCACCAACGACGTGGTCGGGCCGCTGTACCTCGACGCGTTTGTCGCCGGGCTGGAGGCTGAAGGCCTCACCGTCACCCGCATCATCTTGCCCGATGGCGAAGCCCACAAGGACTGGCCGACCCTCAACCTGATCTTCGACGGCCTGCTGGGCGCGCGCTGTGACCGTGGCACCACGCTGATCGCCCTCGGTGGCGGTGTAGTGGGCGACATGGTTGGCTTTGCTGCCGCTACCTACCAGCGCGGCGTGCCCTTCATCCAGGTGCCTACCACGTTGTTGTCCCAGGTGGATTCGTCGGTGGGGGGCAAGACGGCGATCAACCACCCCCTCGGCAAGAACATGATCGGCGCGTTCTATCAGCCCCGGCTGGTGATCGCCGACACCACCGCCCTCAACACCCTGCCGGACCGCGAGCTCAAGGCGGGGCTGGCGGAGGTCATCAAGTACGGTCTGATTCGTGACCTGCCTTTCCTCGACTGGATCGAGGCCAATCTCGAGCGCCTGCTTGCCCGCGATCAGGATGCCCTGGCCGAGGCCGTCGATCGCTCCTGCCGCAACAAGGCCGAGGTCGTGGTGGCCGACGAGACCGAGCAGGGCGAGCGCGCCACGCTCAACCTCGGCCATACCTTCGGCCACGCCATCGAAACCGGCCTCGGCTACGGCGAATGGCTGCACGGAGAGGCCGTCGCTGCCGGTGCGGTGATGGCGGCCGATCTTTCGCGGCGCCTCGGTTGGCTCAGCGACGCCGATGTGGAACGCGTCCGCGCGATCCATGCCCGCGCCGGCCTGCCGGTCAAGGGCGCGCCGCTGGGCGCCGATCGTTACCTCGAGCTGATGGCCCACGATAAAAAAGTCTCCGACGGCACGCTGCGTCTCGTGCTGCTCAAGCAGATCGGCAAGGCGGTGATCACCGCAGAAGCGCCGGTCGAGTCCATCCGCGCCACCATCGAGGCCTGCTGCTGAAACGCCGGGCCGGGAAAACATGACCGATCTCGCGCCCTACGCCGTCACCGAAGCCAACTCCCGCGGGCGCCAGCTGCCCGAGCCGCCGCCGCTCGCCCGCGGTGAGTTCCAGCGCGACCGGGATCGCATCGTCCACTGCACGGCCTTCCGGCGGCTCGAATACAAAACCCAGGTCTTCGTGAACCACGAAGGCGACCTTTTCCGCACCCGCCTCACCCACAGCATCGAGGTCGCCCAGATCACCCGCTCGATCGCCCGGGCGCTGCACCTCAACGAGGATCTCGCCGAAGCCGTCGCCCTCTCCCACGATCTGGGTCACACCCCCTTCGGCCACGCCGGCCAGGAGGCGCTCAACGGGTGCATGAAGGATTTCGGCGGCTTCGAGCACAACCTCCAGTCCCTGCGCACCGTCGATCTGCTCGAAGAGAGCTACGCCGATTTCAACGGCCTCAACCTCCTCCACGAAACGCGGGAGGGCATCCTCAAGCATTGCTCGCCGAAGAATGCCGAGCTGCTCGGCGACATCGGCCGGCGTTTTCTCGAAGGTCGCCAGCCATCCCTCGAGGCCCAGCTCGCCAACCTCGCCGACGAGATCGCCTACAACAACCACGACGTGGACGACGGCCTGCGCTCGGGCCTCATTAGCCTCGAGCAGCTTGATGCGGTGCCGATCTTCGCCCGCAACCGGCGCACTGTCGAAGCGGCCTACCCCGGTCTGGCCGGTCGCCGCCTGATCCACGAGACCATCCGGCGCATGATCAACATGATGGCGGTCGATCTCATCGATCAGACCCGTGACAACATCCTGGCAGCTGGCGTTACCAGCCTTGAGGACGTTCGTCGCGCGCCGCGCCTGGTGGCCTACAGCACCGATCTGCTGCCCGAACTGCGGATTCTCAAGGGCTTCCTCCGCGACAACCTCTACCACCACTACCAGGTGCTGCGCATGACCGACAAGGCCCGACGCATCATCCAGGACCTCTTCGGCGCCTTCATGAACGACCCGCGCCTGCTGCCGCCCCAGTACCAGCAGATGGCCCGCAGCGACAAGCCGCGTGCCATCGCCGACTACATCGCGGGCATGACCGACCGCTATGCCATGAAGGAACATCGCCGCCTGTTTGCCGTCGGCGAAATCTACTGAAGCCGCGCCGGTCTTGCGGCAGCGCAAAAAATCCTTGAAGGACGGGCACCTGCGGCGGTATATTCGACCCTCGCCCAATGTGTTTGAACGGTCTCCTCGTCGGGATCTCGCGTAGCCGGCCGGCCATGCTTTGCCGGCTTTTTCACGGTTCGGACGGGGCGTTTTCCGCAGTTTGAAGGTCCGGCGTTACAGCAACGCGAACGCCGGTGTGTGTTGTGTCGAGGAAAAACAAGATGGATCTTCCCCTGGAGCAGGGTCTGTACGACCCCGCCAACGAACATGACGCCTGTGGTGTCGGCTTCATCGCACATATCAAGGGCAACAAGACTCACGACATCGTTCTGCAGGGTCTCGAAATCCTGAAGAACCTGGATCACCGGGGTGCTGTGGGTGCCGATCCGCTGCAAGGCGACGGCGCCGGCATCCTCATCCAGATTCCGGACACCCTGTTCCGCGAAGAGATGGCCAAGCAGGGCGTGACGCTGCCGCCCGCCGGCGACTACGGTGTCGGCATGGTCTTCCTGCCGAAGGAGCACGCCTCCCGCCTCGCCTGCGAGGAAGAGATTGAGCGTGCCACCCGTGCCGAAGGCCAGGTCGTCCTCGGCTGGCGCGATGTGCCGACCGATCCGGCCATGCCCATGTCGCCCACCGTCAAGGCCAAGGAGCCGGTGATCCGTCAGGTCTTCATCGGCCGCGGTCCCGACGTGATGGTCACCGACGCCCTCGAGCGCAAGCTGTACGTGATCCGTCGCCGTGCCGCCAACGCCATCGCCGCGCTCAAGCTCAAGCACTCCAAGGAGTTCTACACCCCGTCGATGTCCGCCCGGACCATCAACTACAAGGGTCTCCTCCTCGCCGACCAGGTCGGCCAGTACTACTTCGACCTGCAGGATCCGCGTTGCGTGTCCGCGCTGTCGCTCGTCCACCAGCGCTTCTCGACCAACACCTTCCCGACCTGGCATCTGGCCCACCCGTTCCGTTACATCGCCCACAACGGCGAAATCAACACGGTTCGTGGCAACTACAACTGGATGCGTGCCCGCGAGAAGGGCACCCACTCGCCGCTGCTGGGTGAAGACCTGCAGAAGCTGTGGCCGCTGATCTATCCGGGTCAGTCCGACTCCGCCGCCTTCGACAACGCCCTCGAACTGCTGGTGATGAGCGGCTACTCCCTGGCCCACGCGATGATGATGATGATTCCCGAAGCCTGGGAATCCCACACGCTGATGGACCAGAAGCGTCGCGCCTTCTACGAATACCACGCCGCCATGATGGAGCCGTGGGACGGCCCCGCCGCCGTGGCCTTCACCGATGGCCGCCAGATCGGCGCCACCCTCGACCGTAACGGCCTGCGCCCCGCCCGCTACCTCGTCACCGATGACGACTATGTGGTCATGGCGTCCGAATCCGGCGTGCTGCCGATCCCCGACGAGAAGATCGTCAAGAAGTGGCGCCTGCAGCCGGGCAAGATGTTCCTGATCGACATGGAGCAGGGCCGCATCATCGACGACAAGGAGCTCAAGGAGTCCCTCGCCGCCGCCAAGCCCTACCAGGAATGGCTGTCCCGCATCAACATCAAGCTCGACTCCTGTGCCGAGCCCGAAGCCGATGCCGCGCCGACCTTCTCCGCCTCCCTGCTGGATCGTCAGCAGGCCTTCGGCTACACCCAGGAAGACATCAAGTTCATCCTCGAGCCGATGGCCAAGAGCGGTGAGGAAGCCGCCGGTTCGATGGGCAACGACAGCCCGCTGGCCGTCCTGTCCTCGCGCAACAAGCCGATCTACAACTACTTCCGTCAGCTGTTCGCCCAGGTGACCAACCCGCCGATCGACCCGATCCGCGAACAGCTGGTCATGTCGCTGGTGTCCTTCGTCGGCCCGCGTCCGAACCTGCTCGGCATCAACGAGATCAACCCGCCGTACCGCCTGGAAGTCACTCAGCCGGTGCTCACCTTTGCCGACATGGCGAAGCTGCGTGGCATCGCTGGCTACACCGGCAACAAGTTCCGCTCCGCCGAACTCGACATCTGCTACCCGCTCGCCTGGGGCAAGCAGGGCGTCGAAGCGCGCCTGGCCTCCCTGTGCGCCGAAGCCGAGAACGCGGTGCTCAACGGCTCCAACATCCTGATCGTCTCCGACCGCAAGGTCGACGCCGACAACGTCGCGATCCCGGCGCTGCTCGCCACCTCGGCGATCCACCAGCACCTGGTCACCCAGGGCCTGCGTACCCGCACCGGCCTGGTCGTCGAGACCGGCTCCGCCCGCGAGACCCACCACTTCGCCGTGCTGGCTGGCTACGGCGCCGAGGCGGTGCATCCCTACCTCGCCCTCGAAACCCTGGCCCAGATCGCCAAGGGCGACGCCGAACTCACCGAGAAGTACACCAAGCACTTCATCAAGGGTGTCGGCAAGGGCCTCATGAAGGTCATGTCCAAGATGGGCATCTCCACCTTCATGTCCTACACCGGCGCGCAGATCTTCGAAGCCATCGGCCTCCAGAAGTCGCTGGTCGAGAAGTACTTCACCGGCACCTCGTCGCAGGTTGAAGGCATCAGCGTGTTCGAGGTGATGGAAGAGGCGATCCGCCTGCACCAGCAGGCCTTCAGCGCCGATCCGGTGCTCGCCAACGCCCTCGACGCCGGCGGCGAGTACGCCTTCCGTGTCCGCGGCGAAGAGCACATGTGGACCCCGGACGCCATCGCCAAGCTCCAGCACTCCACCCGCTCCGGCAAGTACGACACGTACAAGGAATACGCCAAGATCATCAACGATCAGAGCAAGCGCCACATGACCCTGCGCGGCCTGTTCGACCTCAAGCCCGCTGGCGCCCCAGTGCCGCTGGAAGAAGTCGAGTCCGCCAAGGAGATCGTCAAGCGTTTCGCCACCGGCGCGATGTCCCTCGGCTCGATCTCGACCGAAGCCCACACCACCCTCGCCGTGGCGATGAACCGCATCGGCGGCAAGTCGAACACCGGTGAAGGCGGCGAGGATCCGAAGCGCTTCTTCCCGATCGCCAAGGACACCACCCTGTCCGAAGTCATCGGCGCCAGCCGCGTCGAGCGCGACATCGAACTGAAGGCCGGCGACAGCCTGCGTTCGTCGATCAAGCAGGTGGCTTCCGGCCGCTTTGGCGTGACCACCGAATACCTGGTCAATGCCGACCAGATCCAGATCAAGATGGCCCAGGGCGCCAAGCCCGGTGAAGGCGGTCAGCTGCCCGGCCACAAGGTCTCCGAATACATCGGCTTCCTGCGTCACTCGGTGCCGGGCGTCGGCCTGATCTCGCCCCCGCCGCACCACGACATCTACTCGATCGAGGATCTGGCCCAGCTGATCCACGACCTGAAGAACACCAACCCGGTCGCCGACATCTCGGTGAAGCTGGTGTCCGAAGTGGGCGTCGGCACGGTTGCCGCCGGTGTCGCCAAGGCCAAGGCCGACCACGTGGTCATCGCCGGTCACGACGGTGGTACCGGTGCCTCGCCGCTGTCGTCGATCAAGTACGCCGGTTCGCCGTGGGAACTCGGCCTTGCCGAAACCCAGCAGACCCTGGTGCTCAACCGCCTGCGCAGCCGCATCCGCGTGCAGGTCGACGGCCAGATCAAGACCGGTCGCGACGTCGTCATCGGCGCCCTGCTGGGTGCGGATGAGTTCGGCTTCGCCACCGCGCCGCTGGTCGTCGAAGGCTGCATCATGATGCGCAAGTGCCACCTGAACACCTGTCCGGTGGGCGTGGCCACGCAGGATCCGACCCTTCGCAAGCGTTTCTCCGGCCAGCCGGAGCATGTGGTGAACTACTTCTTCTTCGTTGCCGAAGAAGTGCGCGAGCTGATGGCCCAGCTGGGCATCCGCAAGTTCGAAGACCTGATCGGCCGTGCCGACCTCCTCGACATGCGTGCCGGCATCGACCACTGGAAGGCCAGCGGCCTGGACTACAGCCGCATCTTCCACCTGCCGAACGTCCCCGCCGACGTGCCGCGCATCCACACCGAAACCCAGGACCACAACTTGGGCAAGGCGCTGGACAACCAGCTCATCGAGCTGGCCAAGCCGGCCCTCGAGAACGGCGAGAAGGTCAACATCGAACTGCCGGTGCGCAACATCAACCGCACCGTCGGCGCGATGCTGTCGGGAAGGTTTGCCGCCAAGTACGGTCACGCCGGCCTGCCGGACGACACCGTGCATATCAAGCTCAACGGCACTGCCGGCCAGAGCTTCGGCGCCTTCCTGTCCCGCGGCCTGACCCTCGAACTGGTGGGTGAAGGCAACGACTACGTCGGCAAGGGCCTCTCCGGTGGCCGCATCGTCGTCCGCCCGGCGCCCGGCTTCAAGTGCGACACCCCGTCCAACATCATCATCGGCAACACCGTGCTGTACGGTGCCACCGAAGGCGAAGCCTACTTCGCCGGCGTTGGCGGCGAGCGTTTCGCGGTGCGTAACTCCGGTGCGACCACGGTCGTCGAAGGCGTGGGCGACCACGGCTGCGAATACATGACCGGCGGCACCGTGGTGGTGCTCGGCATGACCGGCCGCAACTTCGCGGCGGGCATGTCCGGTGGCGTTGCCTACGTGTTCGACGAAGACGGCACCTTCGAATCCCGCTGCAACATGGCCCAGGTGGCCCTGGAGCCGGTCGAAGAGGAATTCGCCGCCCGCAAGGGTTCCGAGGCCGGCGACGATCTCGAAGGCCACGGCCGTGTCGACGTGCGTCACCTGGGCATGGCCGACGAGGCCCTGCTGAAGATGCTGATCGAACGTCACGCCACCTACACCGGCAGCGAACGCGCCAAGGCCATCCTGGCCGACTGGGCAGCCTACCGCTGCAAGTTCGTCAAGGTGATGCCGCACGAATACCGTCGCGCGCTGGCCGAAATGGCCGCGCAACAACAGAAAGAACTGGAGGCCGCGTAACATGGGCAAGCCAACTGGATTTCTCGAATTCGAGCGCCTCTCCGAGGCTTATGCGCCGGTCGAGCAACGTCTCAAGAACTACAAGGAATTCGTCGTCACCCTGACCGACGAAGAAGCGAGCAAGCAGGGCGCGCGCTGCATGGACTGCGGCATCCCGTTCTGCAACAACGGCTGTCCGGTGAACAACATCATTCCTGACTGGAATGACCTGGTTTACCGCGGCAACTGGAAGGAAGCGATCGAGGTCCTGCACTCGACCAACAACTTCCCGGACTTCACCGGCCGCATCTGTCCGGCGCCCTGTGAAGCCGCCTGCACGCTGAACATCAACACCGAAGCCGTGGGCATCAAGTCGATCGAGCACGCGATCATCGACAAGGCCTGGGAAAACGGCTGGGTCAAGCCGCAGCCGTCCGCTGTCAAGACCGGCAAGAAGGTCGCGGTCGTCGGTTCCGGCCCCGCCGGCCTGGCTGCCGCCCAGCAGCTGGCCCGCGTCGGCCACGACGTGACCGTGTTCGAGAAGAGCAGCCGCATCGGCGGTCTGCTCGGCTTCGGTATCCCCGACTTCAAGCTCGACAAGGCGGTCATCGACCGCCGCGTCGAGCAGATGCAGGCCGAAGGCGTGGTCTTCAAGACCAAGGTGCTGGTCGGCGACAAGAACCTTCCCGCCGGCATCAACAACGACGCCACCGAAGTCGTCTCCGCCGAGGCGCTCAAGGCCGAGTTCGACGCCGTGATCCTGGCCGCCGGCTCCGAAGTGCCGCGCGACCTGCCGGTCCCGGGCCGCGAGCTGAAGGGCATCTACGCCGCGCTGGAATTCCTGATCCCGCAGAACAAGGAAGTCCAGCAGGGCATCGCCAACCCGATCAACGTCAAGGGCAAGCACGTCATCGTGATCGGTGGCGGCGACACCGGTTCCGACTGCGTGGGCACCTCCAACCGCCACGGTGCGGCTTCGGTGACCCAGTTCGAGCTGATGCCGATGCCCCCGGAGTCCGAGAACAAGGCGCTGACCTGGCCGTACTGGCCGTACAAGCTGCGCACCTCGTCCTCCCACGACGAAGGCTGCTCCCGCGATTTCGCGGTGGCGACCAAGGGCTTCGTGGATGACGGCAAGGGCAACGTCAAGGCCCTGAAGGCTGTCCGCCTCGACTGGAAGGACGGCAAGATGGCCGAAGTGGCCGGCTCCGAGTTCGAGCTGCCCTGCGACGCTGCTTTCTTGGCGATGGGCTTCACCAACCCGGTGGGTTCGCTGCTCGACGCTTTCGGTGTCGAGAAGGACGCCCGCGCCAATGCCAAGGCGACGACCGACGGCGAAGGCTGCTACCGCACCAACGTGGATAAGGTCTTCGCCGCCGGTGACGTGCGTCGTGGTCAGTCCCTGGTGGTGTGGGCGATCCGCGAAGGCCGTCAGGCTGCCCGCGAGGTCGACGCCTTCCTGATGGGCTCGTCCGTCCTGCCGCGCTGATCCACGGATCATCGCAGCCAGCAAAAAGCCCGGGGTGACCCGGGCTTTTTGTTTTTGCGGCCCCGGCGGCGGGCCGGGGCGGGTGAGGGCTCAGCCCAGGCCGAGCAGATTCACCGCGTGGTGGCCGATCATCCATTCCTCGTTGGTCGGCACCACCAGCACCTCGACCTTGCTGTCCTTGGTGTGGATGCGCGTGGCGTGGCGTTGGTTGGCGGCCGGGTACAGGCGCAGGCCGGTCCATTCCAGCCACTCGGCGATGCGGGCGCGGATCGGCGCGGCGTGCTCGCCGATGCCGCCGGTGAACACCAGCGCCTCGAGGCCGCCGGCCGCCATCGACAGCTGGCCGATCATGCAGGCCGCGCGGTAGCAGAACAGCTCGATGGCTTCCTTGGCTGAATCTTCGTCGGATTCGAGCAGCGCGCGCATGTCCTGGCTGAGGCCGGAGACGCCCAGCAGGCCCGACTGCTTGTAGATCAGGTTGGACAGCCCCTTGGCGTCCATGCCCTTCTGCTCGATGAGGTGGAGGATCACGCCGGGGTCGAGGCTGCCGGTGCGGGTGCCCATCATCAGGCCGTCGACGGCGGTGAAGCCCATCGAGGTGTCGCGGGACTGCCCTTCGTTCAGTGCGCACATGCTGGCGCCGTTGCCCAGGTGGGCGATGATGATGGCACCGCGGGCCTTCTCTTCGCCGAGGAGATCCGGCAGCTGGCGCGACACGTATTCGTACGACAGGCCATGGAAGCCGTAGCGCTTCACGCCTTCGTTGAACAGCGCGCGGGGCAGCGGGAAGCGCTCGGCCACCGGCAGGCGGGTGCGGTGGAAGGCGGTGTCGAAGCAGCCGACCTGACGCACGTCCGGCATCAGCCCGAACAGCGACTTGATGGCGCGCAGGTTGTGGGGCTGGTGGAGCGGCGCGAGGGGGATCAGGGTTTCCAGCTCGGCGACGACTTCCGGGGTCAGCACCACCGGGGCGCCGTAGTGGTCGCCGCCATGCACGATCCGGTGGCCGGCGGCGACGATCTCGACGCCGGGGCTGTGGCGGTTGATCCAGTCGAAGATGAACTCCAGCGCCAGCCGGTGCTGGCCGTTCTGGTCGGTGCCCACGGGCACGGTGAGTGCTTCGGTGAAGCGTTCGCCGGAGCTGGTGTCCTTGGCGGTCATCAGCGGCTCGGCGCCGATGCCTTCGACCTGCCCCGACAGGCGCGGCATGTCGGCCAGCTTCGGGGTCATCGGGAAGAGGGCGAACTTCAGGCTGGACGAGCCCGCGTTGAGGATGAGGACAGCTTTCACAGGCGGACTCCCTGGCGACGTTTGTGGGCCATCAGCTGCGCGATGGCGCAGGATGCGGTACGGGTTTCGGCGGTATCGGCGCGGCTGGTGAGCACGATGGGCACCCGGGTGCCGAGCACCACGCCGGCCATCAGGGCGTCGGCGAGGTATTCGAGCTGCTTGGCGACCATGTTGCCGGATTCGAGGTCGGGCACCACCAGGATGTCCGCCTGGCCGGCGACGGCGGAGCGGATGCCCTTGGTCTTGGCGGCGACGAGCGACACGGCGTTGTCGAAGGCCAGCGGGCCGTCGAGCAGGCCGCCCTTGATCTGGCCGCGGTCGGCCATCTTGCACAGGGCGGCGGCGTCGAGGGTGGAGCGGATCTTCACATTGACCGTCTCGACCGCCGAGAGGATCGCCACCTTGGGCTCGGGCACGCCCATCATGATCGCCAGCTCGATGGCGTTCTGGATGATGTGGACCTTGTCTTCGAGGCTTGGCGAGATGTTGATCGCCGCATCGGTGATGAGCAGCGGATGCGGGTAGGTCGGCACGTCGGCCATGAAGACATGGGAGATGCGGCGCGAGGTGCGCAGGCCGGTCTCCTTGGCGACGACTTCGCTCATCAGCTCGTCGGTGTGCAGCGAGCCCTTCATCAGGGCGTCCACCTCGCCGTTGCGGGCCATGCGCACGGCGGTTTCGGCCGAGGCGTGGCTGTGGGGCACATCGACAATGCGCACGCCGTGGAGGTCGATGCCCTCACGCTCGGCCACTTCACGGATCTTGCTTTCGGGGCCGACCAGCACCGGGATGACGAGGCCGGCGTCGCGGGCCTGGATCGGGCCGCGCAGGGATTCGGTGTCACAGGGGTGGGCCACGGCGATGGGGATCGGCTCCATGCCCTTGGTCATCTCGAGCACGTGAAGGTAGCGCTGCTGGCGGTCGGAGATGGTGATCTCGGGCAGCGCCATGCGCGGGCGCTTGATCTTTTCGGTGGGGGCCATCACCTCGGCGGTGCCGTCGATGACCTTCAGGCCGTCCTGATTGACGCACAGGCACTCGAGGATCAGATGATGGTTGTGCTCGAAGCGCTGGACGCAGGTGATGGTGACGGTGAGGGTGTCGCCGATGGTGATCGGGCGCCAGAACTTGAGGGTCTGGCCCACATACACGGTGCCGGGGCCGGGGAATTCGGTGCCGAGTATGGACGAGATCAGCACGCTACCCCACATGGAGTGGCCGACGACCTCGCGGAACTGGCTGGAACGGGCGAACTCCGGGTCCACGTGGGTGGGATTCACGTCGCCGGACATCACCGCGAACAGGTGGATGTCCTCGGGGAGCAGGGTGCGGACGAGCTGGGCGGAGTCGCCGATGGCGATTTCGTCAAAGGTGCGGTTCTGGATGAAATCGCGAGCTTGTGTAGTCATGATGTTTCCTGAATTATTGCCTTGCAGCACGACGATTCTACGGAAAGACTCGAAACTAACTTTAGCACTAGATCAAATGATTGTTGCGTCGCATCACGCTTCGCGGGGCAATGCCGCCTGTTTCGAGAACTGTGTCGCAATTTTCATAAAAACTCGCGTGATAGAATCCGATCGAGCCAAATTCAAACCGCATTGAAGGATGTCCATGGAAGTGATCGTTCTCGCCGCCGGGCAGGGCAAGCGCATGCGCTCGGTGTTGCCGAAAGTACTTCAGCCCCTCGCGGCCAAACCGATGCTGGGGCACGTGCTGGACACGGCCCGGGTGCTGGAAGCCCGACGCATCGTGGTGGTGTATGGCCACGGCGGCGAAGTGGTGCGTGAAGCCCTCGACGCCCCCGATCTTGCCTGGGCCCGTCAGGACCCGCCCCAGGGCACCGGCCATGCGGTGCAGCAAGCCATGCCGCTGGTCGACGACGGCGACATCGCGCTGATCCTCTACGGCGACGTACCGCTGATCGGCGTGCCCACCCTGCAGCGCCTGATGGCCGCCGCCAGCGACCGCCAACTGGCGCTCCTCACCGTGGATATGGACGACCCCACCGGCTACGGCCGGATCATCCGCAACGACGCCGGCAAGGTCACCTGCATCGTCGAGGAGAAGGACGCCAGCCCCGAGCAGCGCCAGGTGCGCGAGGTGAACACCGGCATCCTCGCCGCACCGGTCGAGCGCCTGCGCGGCTGGCTCGCCAACCTAAAAAACGACAACGCCCAGGGCGAGTACTACCTCACCGACATCATCGCCATGGCGGTGGCCGACGGCCTGGATGTGGTCACCACCCAGCCCGACGCCTTCGAGGAAACCCTCGGCGTCAACAACAAGACCCAGCTCGCCGAACTCGAGCGCATCCATCAGCGCAACATCGCCCGCGGCCTCACCGACGCCGGCGTCACCGTGATCGACCCGGCGCGCATCGACGTGCGCGGCACGCTCACCTGCGGGCGTGATGTCGAGATCGACGTGAACTGCATCTTCGAAGGTAAGGTCGAGCTCGCCGACGGCGTGCGCGTGGGCGCCAACTGCGTGATCCGCAACGCCACCATCGGCGCCGGCACCAAGATCGCCCCGTTCTCCCACATCGAAGACACCACGATGGGCGCCGCCTGCGCCATCGGCCCCTACGCCCGCACCCGCCCGGGCACCGTGCTGGGCGAGGACGTGCACCTGGGCAACTTCGTCGAGGTGAAGAACAGCGTGATCGCCAACCA
Organism: Zoogloea oryzae; assembly: GCF_030161255.1. Classification (NCBI taxonomy): domain Bacteria; kingdom Pseudomonadati; phylum Pseudomonadota; class Betaproteobacteria; order Rhodocyclales; family Zoogloeaceae; genus Zoogloea; species Zoogloea oryzae. Next base: position 5,816 of record NZ_BSPX01000032.1, on the reverse strand, counting down.
CTCCAAGGCCAACCACCTGGCCTACGTGGGCGACGCCGACATCGGCCAGCGGGTCAATGTGGGCGCCGGCACCATCACCTGCAACTACGATGGTGCCAACAAGTTCCGCACCATCATCGAGGACGACGTGTTCATCGGGTCCGACACCCAGCTCGTCGCCCCGGTTCGCGTCGGCAAGGGCGCCACCCTCGGCGCCGGCACCACGCTGTCGAAGGATGCGCCGGCCGGCGAGCTCACGGTTTCCCGTGCCAAGCAGGTCTCGATCCCGGGCTGGAAGCGCCCGGTCAAAGTCAAGAAAGCCTGATCTCCCCATTTTTTCGGCCCGGCCATGATGGTCGGGCCTTTTCGAAAGGTTTCCGCTCATGTGTGGCATCGTCACCGCCATTGCCCGTCGCAACATTGTTCCCGTGCTGCTCGAAGGGCTGCGCAAGCTTGAATACCGCGGCTACGACTCCGCCGGCCTCGCCGTCCTCAAGACCGAGGGCAAGCCCGAAGTCATGCGCCTGCGCGCCGTCGGCCGGGTGGCCGAACTGACCGCCCAGGCCGACGCCACCGGCCTCACCGCCAACATCGGCATCGCCCACACCCGCTGGGCCACCCACGGCGTGCCCTCCGAGCGCAACGCCCACCCGCACATCTCCGGTGGCCTGGCGGTGGTGCATAACGGCATCATCGAGAACTTCGAGGAACTGCGTACCCAGCTTCGCGCCAAGGGCTACGTGTTCACGTCCGAGACCGACACCGAAGCCATCGCCCACCTGCTGCACGACAAGCTCAAGACCACCCCCGATCTGTTCGACGCCGTTCGCGCCACCGTGGCCGAGCTGGTCGGCGCCTACGCCATCGGCGTGGTGGCCGAGATCGACACCAGCCGCGTGATCGTCGCCCGCAAGGGCTCGCCGCTGCTCCTGGGCGTCGGCGAGGACGGCCACTATGCCGCCTCCGACACCGCCGCGCTGCTGCAGGTCACCCGCAAGGTGGTCTACCTCGAAGACGGCGACGTGGCCGAGCTGACCCTCGACGGCTTCCGCGTCACCCTCACCGACGGCACTCCCGTCGAGCGCGCGGTGAACATCTCCAGCCTGTCGGCCGACGCCGTCGAGCTGGGCAAGTACCGTCACTACATGCAGAAGGAAATCTTCGAGCAGCCCCAGGCCCTGGCCAACACCCTCGAGCCGATCGCCGGCGCCGGTGCCATCAGCCCGCAGATCTTCGGCGCCGAGGCCGTGGACGTCCTCAAGGCCACCCGCCGCGTGCTGATCCTGGCCTGCGGCACCAGCTACCACTCCGGCTTCACCGCCCGCTACTGGCTCGAATCCGTCGCCAAGATCCCCTGCACCGTCGAGATCGCCTCCGAATACCGCTACCGCGAATCGGTGCCCGAATCCGACACCCTGGTCGTCGTCATCTCCCAGTCCGGCGAAACCGCCGACACCCTGGCCGCCCTCAAGCACGCCAAGAGCCTGGGCATGACCAAGACCCTGGCGATCTGCAACGTGCCCGAATCCGCCATCGTCCGTGAATCCGCGCTGCGCTTCATCACCCGTGCCGGCCCCGAGATCGGCGTGGCCTCCACCAAGGCCTTCACCACCCAGCTCGCCGCGCTGGCGCTGCTGACCCTGGCGCTCGCCAAGATCAACGGCCGCCTCTCCGCCGAGCAGGAAGCCGGCTACCTCACCCAGATGCGTCACCTGCCGGTGGCCGTGGGCAAGGTGCTGGAGCTCGAACCCGAGATCGAGAAGTGGGCCCAGCGCTTCGCCGGCAAGCACCACGCGCTCTTCCTCGGCCGCGGCAGCCACTGGCCCATCGCGATGGAAGGTGCCCTCAAGCTCAAGGAAATCTCCTACATCCACGCCGAAAGCTACGCCGCCGGCGAGCTCAAGCACGGCCCGCTGGCGCTGGTGGACAAGGAGATGCCCGTCATCGCCGTGGCCCCTGCCGACGAGCTGCTCGAAAAGCTCAAGAGCAACCTCCAGGAAGTCCGCGCCCGCGGTGGTGAGCTCTACGTGTTCGCCGATGCCGGCTCCGAGATCGCCGAATCCGAAGGCGTGCACATCCTGCACATGCCCGAGCACTACGGGATGCTCTCCCCGATCCTCCACGTGATCCCGCTGCAGCTCCTCAGCTACCACGCCGCCCTCGTCAAGGGCACCGACGTGGACAAGCCGCGCAACCTCGCCAAGTCGGTCACTGTCGAGTAAGCGCCGGGCCCGGCAGGGCCGAGCCACCCTAAAGCCAACGCCCGATGCCAATCGGGCGTTGGCTTTTTTGCGCCCGGGCTGGTTTCACGGGGGCTTAACGTGAGGCCGTTAGCCTGCAGGGAAATCCACTACTGCCCACGGCCACGCCCTCCATGCAAATCACGACCCCGCTGCGCACCCTCGCCGCGTCCCTGTGCGCCCTCAGCCTTGCCGCCTGTGGCGGCAGCAGCAATCACGGCGAGCCTCTCGACCTGAGCATCCTGCACATCAACGACCACCACTCGCACCTGGATGCCGAGACCACCGCGCTGACCCTCAAGGACGCCACCGGTGCCAGCCGCTCGGTCACCGTCGACCTGGGCGGCTTCGCCCGCGTCACCGCCGCCATCGAGCAGCTGGCGGCGAGCAAGCCCAACGTGCTCAAGCTCCACGCCGGCGACGCCATCACCGGTGACCTGTATTTCACCCAGAGCGAAGGCCAGGCCGACGCGGTGCTGATGAACACCGTGTGCTTCGACGCCTTCACCCTCGGCAACCACGAATTCGACAGCGCCGACAACGGCCTCGTGAAGTTCATCGACTACCTGCGCGCCGGCAGCTGCCAGACGCCGGTGCTGTCGGCCAACGTCCGCCCCGCGGCCGGCTCGCCGCTCGCCTCCCGCATCGCCGACTACACGATCATCCAGCGCAGCGGCCAGCAGATCGGCGTGATCGGCCTCACCGTCAAGGGCAAGACCCAGTTCGCCTCGCGCCCCGACGCCACCACCACCTTCCTCGACGAAGCCACCGCCGCCCAGGCCGCCATCGACGCCCTGCGCGCCCGCGGGGTGAACAAGATCGTGCTGATGTCCCACCTGGGCTACGACGCCGACAAGGCCATCGCGCCCAGGCTTTCGGGCGTGGACGTGATCGTCGGCGGCGATTCCCACACCCTGCTCGGCCCCGACAGCATGAAGGGCTTCGGCCTCACGCCCTCCGGCGCCTATCCCACCGCCGCCACCGACAAGGACGGCCGCCCGGTGTGCATCGCCCAGGCCTGGCAGTACGCCTACGCCGTGGGCGCGCTCGACGTGAAGTTCGACGCCGACGGCGTGGTGACCAGCTGCACCGGCAAGCCCCAGGTGCTCGTCGGCGACACCTACAAGGTGGGCAGCACGGCCGCCTCCGCGGCCGACGCCGCCGCCTACCGCAGCCAGCTCGACGCCTCCGGCGTGTTCCGCACCACCACCCCGTCGGCCGCCGCCACCGCGGCGCTGGCGCCCTTCAAGGCCGCCAAGGACGCCCTCGGCACCCAGGTGGCCGGCAGCGCCGCCGACAACCTGTGCCTGCGCCGCGTACCCGGCACCAAGCGCGACACCAGCCGCTCCAGCCTGGGCGACGTCTGCAACAAGGACGCCACCGTGATCGCCCAGGGCGGCGACATCCAGCAGCTCGTGGCCGACGCCTTCCTGGAGCAAGGCCAGCGCTTCGGCGGCGCCGACATCAGCCTGCAGAACGCCGGTGGCGTGCGCATCGACCTGCCCGCCGGCAACCTCACCGTCGGCCGCATCTACACCCTGCTGCCCTTCAAGAACACCCTCTACCGGCTGGTGCTCACCGGCGCCCAGGTCAAATCGGCGCTGGAAGACGGCGTGGATTCGGTGATGAACGGCACCGGCACCGGCGCCTACCCCTACACCGGCGGCCTGCGCTTCCGGGTGGATATGAACCAGACCAAGGGCAACCGGGTGAGCAACCTGGAAATCCGCAACAGCAGCGGCGCGTGGGTCGCCCTCGACATGGCCGCCAGCTACAAGCTCATCACCAACAACTTCACCGCCGAAGGCGGCGACAAGTACGACACCTTCAAGACCATCCCCGCCGCCCAGCGCGAAGACACCTTCCTGGATTACGCCGATTCCTTCCTGCAGTACGTGCGCAGCAAGGGCGCGCTGACCAAGCCGGCCGCGGCGGCGCGGAGCACGCAGTCGTATATCGAGACGCCTTGATGGGTGGGCGCCGCCTGTGGGCAACGAGGCACGCGGTGGTGGCTTGACGCGGCGGCGTCGGGCTTCACTCTGCTTGCCTGACCGGCATGGACTTCCGTTGTCGCTTCAGGTTTTCCAGTTCGGCATCCGTGGGGATAGGGGTGCCAGGGGGCTGGCAGGCATAGGCCTTCGGGTATTCCTTGCAGGTGGGGCTGTTTAGGCGACGTTCGACGCTGGGCGCTGGAATCAATGCATCCAAGGCGCAGCTGGGATGATCGCGCAATTTTTTGTTGCGGCAGCTGAAGTAATCATCCGCGGACGTGCTGACAAAACCGATTTTTTTCATTCACAGATGGGCGGTCGTTATTTCAGCGAACTCCATCGATCCGTTCCAATAAATTGAGTGGTAACCGCATTCCAGCATTGCAATCTGGGTTTCGGTAATCGACGTCCCCTCTTTCTTCCACGTTTCGAAGTCGTACCGACTCGGCTTGTCAATGCCTGAAAGCATGCATCCGGAAACGGCCAGGAGGATTGCTGCGCTGAAGACTCTCACTTGTATGTCCTGTGTTGCGACTTGCTGCGAAAAATGTCCTGCTCGACCGTATGGCCCGCTGGCTGGATTGATGCGGCGTAACGCTAAGTCCCGGAGCCCTCACCCCATGACGACGGGACTCTGGCGGTGATGGCTAACCGATATTGCCTGCAGGAGCTGGGCTGTTTCCGCCCGAGCCGCTTGAAGTCGCCGGTAGGTCGGGGTCGTGCAGCGTGAGCCGACATCCCACCTCCAAACGCTGCGCCGGGTTGGGAGATCGATCGTCCCGGTTGGGCGCTTTTTGCTCCCGGTTCGGACGATTGAGCTCCCGGTTCGGAGCAAAAAGGTCCCGACTCGGAGCGAAATGCTCCCAGCCGGGAGCAGATTTCTCCCAACTCGGAGTGAAACACTCCCGGTCGGGAGCAAATTTATCCGACCCGGGAGCTTGCAGCTCTCAACCGGGAGCAAAAAGCGCCGAACCGGGAGGTCCGAGCCTCCGCTCGATCCATTGCAGCTCCGTTTCAGGCCTTCTTGCCCCGCGGCGTGGCCTTGCGCTTCTTGTCCTTCTCGCTCTTGGCTGCGTTTTTGGGCGCAGGTTTGCCGGCGTTGTCGGCCTGGTCGAGCCACAGCAGGGCATCCACGTAGGAGACGAAGCGCTTGAGGTAGCCCGGCGAGAGGTCGCGCATGAGCTTGAGGGATTGCAGCGCGAGGAGGTGGGAGTTGAGGGGGCCGGCGTTTTCCGGGGCCTGGGCGAGGGCTTCGGCGAGTTGCTGTTCGACCTTCAGCTCGGCCCAGATCTTCTCGAAGTAGGCGAGGGAGCTGATGTCGACCGGGGCGTCGGCGTCGTCGGTGGGGCTGGCCGGGGTGCCGGCGGTGTCGGCCCGCTTGCGCTGGTCGATGTGGGTGACGAGGTTGGCGAGCAGGGGGGCGCGCCGGGCAGCTTCGAGCCGGGCGATGCGTTGGCGGAACTGGGCGAAGTGGCCGCCGGCGTGGAGGGCGGTGAGCGCGTCGGCGGCGTCGGGGAACTCACCGCAGGCGCGGGCGAGGCGGGTGTCGGCCTCGTTGCGGGTTTTGTCCAGGCGGGCGGTGTAGTCGGCAAGCAGCGCGGCGAGG
>NZ_BSPX01000031.1:0-51884 GCF_030161255.1 Zoogloea oryzae | reverse complement strand
GGCCACCGCCCTGTGGGTGCGGCTGTCGTTCCGCCGCGGCGTGTATCCGGTGCTGATCGCCGCGACGCTGATCCAGGCCGTCGGCGTGGCGCTGCCGGTGCTGGTGGATGGCGTGGCCTTGGCGATGGCCGGCGCGGTGCTGGTGGGCGGCACCTTCATGGGCATCGCCGGGCTGGCCCAGTGGCTGGCGCGGGTGCCGGACGCTCAGACCACCGCCCGCCGGATCGGGCTCATCACCGCCTGTTATGGCGTCGGGCAGATCGTCGGGCCGCTGCTGGTGGCGGTGCGCGGGCGCGACGCCGGGTTCGAACTGCCCGTGCTGCTGGCCGCCGCCGCGCTGGTGCTGAGCGCACTGCTGCTGGAAGTCTCGCGCCGCCGGGAGCGGCTGGGCTGATCGGCTTTTCATCTCACACGCCAAGGAGAACTCACCATGCCTTACCTGAAACTCGCCTACGCCTCGCCCGCTGCCGTCGCCACCGCTGATCTGGCAGCCACGCTCACCGGTCTCACCGTGGATCTGCTCGGCAAAAAGCGCGAGCTGACCGTGGTCGCCATCGAACCGCTGCCGGTGAGTGGCTGGTTCGTGGGCGGTGCGGCGCTGGAGGCAGGGGAGTCTGGCGCGGTGCTGGAGATCCGCATCACCGAGGGCACCAACACCAAGGCCCAGAAGGCGGCGTTCATCCGTGCTGCTTTCGATGCGCTGGCGACGGCGCTGCCCAGGCTGAACCCAGCCAGCTACGTGACCCTCCACGAACCGCCTGCCGACGCCTGGGGCTATTCCGGCAAAACCCAGGAATACCGTTTCATCCGCAGCCAGATCCTTTAAGCCCACCCGACCCCGGAGAGAATCCATGCCCTACGTGAACATCCGCATCACCCGCGAAGGCGCCACCGCTGCCCAGAAGGCCGAGCTCATCGAGGGCGTCACCCAGCTCCTGCAGGACGTGCTGGGCAAGAACCGCTCGACCACCTTCGTCATCATCGACGAGGTGGACACCGACAACTGGGGCGTTGGCGGCGAGCCGGTGACCAAGCTGCGGGCCGCGGCGAATGCGGCCCGGGGTGAAACTTGAGTTTGAGAATCAGTCGCATTTACATTTTCGAGAAGGCTGGTTAGACTCGGGTCATTCAGTTTTTGAATGCGCATTTTTTCCGGAGTCCAACCGATGAACTGCAAGTCCACCGTGCTCGCCGCCGCCCTGGCCGGCATCGCCTTCGGCGCCCAGGCCGACGACAAGGAACTCAACCTTTACTCGGCCCGGCATTACCAGACCGATGAAGCGCTCTACAGCGATTTCACCAAGCAGACCGGCATCCGCATCAACCGCATCGAAGGCAAGGAAGACGAGCTGCTCGAGCGCATCCGCAACGAAGGCGCCAACAGCCCGGCCGACATCCTGCTCACCGTGGATGCCGCGCGCCTCGCCAAGGCCCATGAGCTGGGGCTGTTCGTGCCGGTGAAATCGAAGGTGCTGGAATCGCGCATTCCGGCCCACCTGCGCGCCGACGACTGGTTCTCGTTCTCGACCCGCGCCCGGGTCATCATCTACAACAAGCTGGGCGTGAAGGCCGACGAGGTGCGCAACTACGACGACCTTGCCAAGCCGGCCCTGAAGGGCAAGCTGTGTTCCCGCTCGGGGTCACACCCCTACAACCTGTCCCTCGGCGCCTCGGTGATCGCCCACCAGGGCGAGGCCAAGACCGAGGAATGGGCCCGCGGCATGGTGGCCAACTTTGCCCGCGCGCCCAAGGGCGGCGACACCGACCAGATCAAGGCCGTGGCGGCTGGCGAGTGCCAGGTGGCGCTGTCCAACACCTACTACATCGCCCGCATGATGCGTTCCACCAAGCCGGAAGACGTGAAGGCAATGGAGCGCGTCGGCGTGGTGTGGCCCAACCAGGCGAGCACCGGCACCCACATCAACGTGTCCGGCGCCGGCGTGCTGAAACACGCGCCCCACAAGGAGGCCGCGGTGAAGTTCCTCGAGTATCTGGCCTCCGACGACGCCCAGCGCTACTTTGCCGATGGCAACAACGAGTGGCCGGTGGTCGAATCCGTCAAGGTGAGCAACAAGGCGCTGGACGCCCTCGGCAAGTTCAAGGCCGACAGCCTGCCGGTGAAGCAGCTGGAGATGTACCAGGTGAAAGCCCAGATGATCTACGACCGGGCCGGCTACAAGTAAGCTCGAATCATCCGCCGCAAACAGAAACGCCCCGGAGTGCCGGGGCGTTCTGCTTTTGGGGCCTTTGGTTTGCTACTTGCGATCCCGCGCGATCTGTCTTGAGAGGGCGATCAGCGGCAGCAGGCCCACCACCACGATCGCCAGCGCCGCCGTGGACGCCTCGGCCAGCCGCTCGTCAGACGCCAGCGTGTAGGCCTGGGTGGCGAGGGTGTCGAAGTTGAAGGGACGCATCACCAGGGTAGCGGGCAGCTCCTTCATCACATCCACGAACACCAGCAGCCCGGCAGTGAACAGGCTGCCCCGCAGGATGGGCACATGCACCCGGCGCAAGGTGTGACCCTGGCCCAGACCCAGGCTGCGGGCCGCGTCGTCCATGCTGGGGGTGATCTTGGCGAGGCTGGCGTCAACGGTCTGCAGCGCCACCGACAGGAAGCGCGCGAGGTAAGCGTAGATCAACGCCGCGATGCCGCCGGTGAGGAGCAGGCCCGGGTTGGTGCCAAACCATGCCTCCCACTGGCCCGCCAGCCAGTTGTCGAGCCGGGTGACGGGGATCAGCACGCCCACCGCGATCACCGTGCCCGGCACCGCGTAGCCCAGGCCGACCATCCGGTTGAGGCCGGTGGCGAGGAGCGTCTTCGACAGCCGCGCGCTATAGGCCAGCAGCACCGCCAGCAGCACGGCGATGAGCGCGGTGGTCCCCGCCAGGGTAAAGCTGTTGCGGGCCAGCATCACGAAACGCTCGCCGAACTGGGCGTCGCCTTCACCCAGCGCCATCCGCAGCAGCAGCCCGCCCGGCAGCAGGAAGCCCAGCACCAGCGGGGTGAGGCAGGCGAGGGTGGCCGCCAGCCCGGCCACGCCCGACAGGCGCGGCGCCGGCGGACGGTGCCGGTTGGAGGTGTTGTGGTAGCGCGCCCGGCCACGGGTGATCCGCTCGATGGCCACCAGCAGCAGCACGAAGCCCAGCAGGATCGCCGCCAACTGGGCCGAGGCGATGCGGTCGCCCAGCGAAAACCACGCCCGGTAGATGCCGGTGGTGAAGGTGTTCACCGCAAAGTAGGCCACCGTGCCGTAATCGGCCAGGGTCTCCATCAGCGCCAGCGCGACACCGGCGGCAATGGCAGGGCGGGCCAGCGGCAGCGACACCGTGAAGAAGGCCCGCCACGGCCCGATGCCCAGGGTGCGCGCAGCCTCCAGCACGCCGCCGGCCCGCTCCAGAAATGCCGTGCGGGCGAGCAGGTAGACGTAGGGGTAGAGCACGAAGACGAACATCAGCATCGCGCCGGGCAGGGTGCGGATGTCGGGAAAGTAGTAGTCGCCGAACTCCCAGCCGAAGGCGTCGCGCAGGGCCGTCTGCACCGGGCCGACAAACTGCAGGAAATCGGTGTAGACATAGGCCATCACGTAGGCCGGCATCGCCAGGGGCAGCACCAGCGCCCAGTCGAACACGCGCCGGCCCGGGAAGTCATGCATCGTGGTGAGCCACGCGGTGGCGACGCCGACGATCGCCACGCCCACGCCCACGCCCAGGCACAGGGCCAGGGAGTTCTGGATGTACTCGGGCAGCACGGTGGCGGCGAGGTGGCTCCAGGTGGCGCTGGTGCCACCGGCGAGCAGGTTGAAACCCACGCTGGCAACAGGCAATCCGGCCAGCAGCGCAACCGCTAGCGCCGTGATGACCAGCGGCGAGAGATGTCGGGAAACCGCGCCGAGCGGCGGAGAAGGAAGTCGTGAGCTCATGGCATTCTTTTTGGCCTGGATGAGAATTATAATTGATTGCATGTCCAAGCTAGAACTCAAGGCGGTTGCCCAGCGCTACGGCCAGCACACCGTCGTCAATGGCGTCGATTTTCGCCTGGAGCAGGGTAGCATCGCCTGCCTGCTGGGGCCGTCGGGTTGCGGCAAGACCACCTTGCTGCGCTGCATCGCCGGCTTTGAGGAAGTTTCCGGTGGCGAGATCCTGATCCACGACGAATCCATGAGCCGCGCCGGCTTCCGGGTGCCGCCCGAACGCCGGCGGGTGGGCATGGTGTTCCAGGATTACGCGCTGTTTCCCCACCTCACCGTCGAGGACAACGTGGGCTTCGGCCTGCGTGGCGTTTCGGCGGCGGATCGCGACCAGCGGGTCGAATCGCTGCTCGCCACCGTGGGCCTGGCGGGCCAGGGGCGAAAGTTTCCCCACGAGCTCTCCGGCGGCCAGCAGCAGCGGGTCGCGCTGGCCAGGGCGCTGGCGCCGCGGCCCGAGCTGGTGCTGCTCGACGAGCCGTTCTCGAACCTCGACGTGGATCTGCGCGAGCGGCTGTCGGTCGAGGTGCGCGAGATCCTCAAGAGTGAGGGCATGACCGCGGTGCTGGTCACCCACGACCAGCACGAGGCCTTCGCGATGGCCGACGAGATCGGCGTGATGTACGAGGGACGCATCCAGCAATGGGATACGCCCTACAACCTCTACCACCGGCCGGCCAACCGGTTCGTGGCGGATTTTGTCGGCAAGGGCGTGTTCGTGCCGGGCACCGTGCTCGACGCCAACCGGGTGAGGATCGAGCTGGGTGAGCTTGACTCCGGCGTGCCGGTGGAGTGCAGCGTGGGCTGCGCCGCCTGCGGCAAGGGCTGCGGGGTGGATGTGCTGCTGCGCCCGGACGACGTGATCCACGACGACGCCAGCCCGACCCGGGCCGAGGTGCGCCACAAGGCCTTCCGCGGCGCTGACATCCTGTACACCCTGCGCCTGCCAAGCGGCACCGAGGTGCTGTCGCTGGTGCCGTCCCACCACAACCACGCCCTTGGCGAGGCGATCGGGGTGCGGCTGGAGGCCGACCACGTGATCGCCTTCCGGCACGGGGCCTGATCCTCCGGACGCCGCCGGTCAGAAGTCCGGCGGGCTTTCCAGTCTCAGCATCGCCCCACTCTGCGGGTGGGGCAGGGCCAGCGCCGTGGCGTGCAGCAGCAGGCGTGGCGCGGCGGTCCGACTCGCCGCGTCGCCGTAAAGATCATCCCCCAGGATCGGATGGCCGATGGCCAGCAGGTGCACCCGCAGCTGGTGGGATCGGCCGGTGTGGGGGGTGAGGGCGACCCGGCTGGTGCTGCGCGCAGCGTCGCGGGCCAGCACCTCGAAGCCGGTGAGCGATGGCTTGCCCAGCTCGAAATCCACCTTCTGCCGCGGCCGGTTGGGCCAGTCGGTGATGAGGGGCAGGTCGATCTCGCCGCTGTCTTCGGCGATCTGTCCGGCCACTACCGCCACGTAAAGTTTTTCCACCTGACGTTTCTGGAAGGCGATGCTGAGCGCCCGCTCCATCGCCGCGCCCCGGGCCAAAACGATGAGGCCCGACGTCGCCATGTCGAGACGATGAACGATGCGCGCATCCGGGAATTCCGCCTGGACGCGGCTGGCGAGGCTGTCCGCGTGGGCGGGGCCGCGGCCCGGCACCGACAGCAGACCGGAGGGCTTGTCGAGGACGATCAGGGCCTCGTCCTGATGGACGATCCTCAGCGGTCCGGAAGGCGGCGCATAAACCGGCGGCGGCGGTAGCGACATGGGTGGAGCAGGGCGGCGACGGCGGGGGCCGCATTCTGGCACAGGGGCCGCTGCGTGTGGATAAGTCTGTGGATTGACGCTGGAAAAGCGGTGGATCGAATGTGGACAGCCATCAGCGACGGTGCCAAACGGGCGCTTTGTACTGGAAGTAAAAGATCAGCCCGAATTCCTTACTTTTCAGGCGGCCGAATCCAGCGTGGTGCTGCCAGCCCGCGCCTTCGGGCGGTGGCGGACCAGCACATCCCGCAGCGCGCCCTGGCTGTAGGGCTTGGCGAGGAAGTCGTCCATCCCGCATTCCCGGGCGAGGGCGTGCTCGGACACGTTGCCGGTCATCGCGACGATGGCGGTGCGCTGGGGCAGCCGGCCGATCATTTCCAGTTCGCGGATGCGGCGGGTGGTGTCGTAGCCGTCGAGCACCGGCATCTGGCCGTCCATCAGGATCAGGTCGAAGGCGCGGCGTTCGAGCAGTTCGAGGACTTCGACCCCGTTGGCTGCGGTGGTGACTTCGCAGTGGAACTGCGCCAGCTGGGCGGTAGCGAGCACCTGGCTGAGGGCGTCGTCATCGGCGACGAGCACCCGCAGGCCGGCCAGCTGCGTGGCGCTCTCGCGGGTGTCGAGGGGGTGGGCCAGCGCGGAGGCGGGTTCGGCGGCGGCGCTCTGGACCGGTGCGCTGATCGTGAACCAGAAGTTCGACCCTTCGCCCGGCGTGCTCTCCACGCCGATCTCGCCGCCCATCAGATCCACCAGCTGCTGGCAGATCGCGAGGCCCAGCCCGGTGCCGCCAAAGCGCCGGGCGTAGGAGCTGTCGGCCTGGGTGAAGGGGGTGAACAGCCGCGGCAGCACGGCCGGTTCGATGCCGATGCCGCTATCGCGCACGCTGAAATGGAAGAACGACAGCGGTGCATCGTCGCCGCCATCCAGATGCCGCTGATCGACGCTCAGCGCGATCTCGCCGCTGCTGGTGAACTTGATGGCGTTGGCGATGAGGTTGCCCAGCACCTGGCGCAGGCGGATCGGGTCGATCTTGGCCGAAGGCGGCAGATCGCGGGCGATGTGACAGCGGATCATCAGGCCCTTGTCGGCCGCCTGAAACTGAAAGAAGGCGGCGATATCCTCGATGATCTCCCGCGGGTTGCACCACACCGCCTCCACGTCCATGCGGGCGGCTTCGAGTTTGGAGAAATCGAGGATGTCGTTGATCACCCGCATCAGGCTGTCGGCCGAGATGCGAATGTGGCGCAGGAGGTGCTGCTGCTCCTCGTCGAGCCGGGTGAAGGCGAGGAGATCGGCCATGCCGATGACGCCGTTCATCGGGTTGCGGATCTCGTGGCTCATGGTGGCGAGGAACATGGATTTGGCCCGGCTGGCTTCCTCGGCGGAATCCCGCGCCTCCAGCAACTGGGTGTGGCCGCTCTCGATCTGGTCGAGCATGGCGTTGAAACCGTGCATCAGCGTGCCAATCTCATTGCATCCGACCGGCGCTGCGCGCACGCTGTAGTCACCGGTGTGGGTGACCTTGCCAATGTGGTGGGCGAAGTCCTCGATCGGCGCGGCGATCAGCCGCTGGAGACGGGCGGCCAGCAGCCACGCGAGGAGCCCGGCAGCCACGAGGATGATCGCGGCGGTGGTGATCCGCTCGCGGATCAGGCGATTGAGGGGCGAGAGGTCGAAGTACGCCTCGATGGTGCCCAGATCGCGGTTGCCGGCGCGGATGGGCCGGGCGATCTCGAGGAAGGGCTCGCTGGCGAGGGCAAGGAGCGGATGAACATTGGCGTCGAGGGGCGCATCGGGGCCGAGCTTTTCGGCGTGACGGACCGCGATGGCAGCAAGCAGGCCCGCGTGGGCCGCCAGCGGGCTGTGGTAGTGGGCAATGTCGCGGCCGCCGGCGTCGCGGATGGTGACGGCGATCACGTCGCGGTCGGCGCCGAGCACGGCCAGCATCTCGGCGGCGGTCGCGGGCGCCCCCCGCGTCAGGGCGTCACCGCTATGCAGGCTGACGAGCCGGGTGAGCCGCTCGGCGCTCTCCTGGCGCGCATCGGCCGCAGCGCCAACTTCGCCGGCGACGAGGCACACCAACGCCACGACAAGGGCGAGCGATGTCGTCACAAAGGCGATCAGCACCACCTGATGCTTGATCGGCAGGTCGAGGAGGCTGCGTCGGAGACGATGGAAAAGCGGTGTTGCGGCGGTCGGCAAGGTGGACTGACTTGAACGAGGGAGCTTTTGCAGGAGCACTTCACAAAATGGGCCAATCCCAGTCTGCAGGCGGGATTGTAACGGGTGAATCTATAACTAAAGCAATAGATTTCACGGTCGGCACGATACAGATTTTTTGACGCAGATCGTCCTCATGTGTCGCCCCGAAGCCGAATATGCGGTGGGAATCCACCCTTACCCGGACGGCAATCCCACGGCGGACGCACCGAGATGTGGCAGCGCAATTCCCCAAGCCGGTGCGGTGGCACCAAAGCGGTGCAGTACGGGTGCAAATTGGGTGCCGTATTTTGGATTTATCTCGATTTTTTCTTGGCACGCTTCTAGCTACACAAAAAGTGGTATTTCCGCCTCACAACATGACAGGGCACAGAGATGGCCATCACAAAATTCTTCAATGAAATGACTGCGGACGACGGGAGCGTTCGTGAGCATTACGCGGCATACGCCAAGTGGCTCAGCGACACTCCGGCTGACCGAATCGCGCGTAAGCGTGCGGAGGCCGACTCCCTGTTCCATCGCTACGGCATCACCTTCGCGGTGTACGGTGAAGAATCCGGAACCGAGCGTCTGATTCCCTTCGACATCATCCCGCGCATCATTCCCGCCCAGGAATGGAAGGGCCTCGAAGCCGGGATGCGCCAGCGGGTCAAGGCGCTCAACGCCTTCATCCACGACATCTACCACGACCAGGAAATCCTGAAGGCCGGGCGCATTCCCAAGGAGCAGGTGCTCAACAACGCCCAGTACCGCCCCGAAATGCAGGGCGTGGATGTCCCGTGCAACGTCTATGCCCACATCGCCGGGGTGGACGTGGTGCGCGCCGGCGCCGGTGAGTTCTACGTGCTGGAAGACAACCTGCGGGTGCCGTCGGGCGTGTCGTACATGCTCGAAGACCGCCGGATGATGATGCGGCTGTTCCCCGAGCTGTTCGCTCGTCACCGCATCGCGCCGGTCGAGCACTACCCCGACATGCTGCTGCACACCCTGCGCAGCGTCGCGCCCAAGGGCGTGGATGATCCGACGGTGGTCGTGATGACGCCGGGCGCCTACAACAGCGCCTACTTCGAGCACGCCTTCCTCGCCCAGCAGATGGGTGTCGAGCTGGTCGAAGGGCAGGATCTGTTCGTCCGCGACGACCAGGTGTTCATGCGCACCACCCAGGGCCCGCGCCGTGTCGACGTGATCTACCGCCGCGTCGACGACGACTTCCTCGATCCCACCGCCTTCCGCAAGGATTCGATGATCGGCGTGCCGGGCCTGCTCAATGCCTACCGCGCCGGACGAGTGACGCTCTCCAACGCCATCGGCACCGGTGTGGCCGACGACAAGTCGATCTACCCCTACGTGCCCGAGATGATCCGCTTCTATCTCGGCGAGGAGCCGATCCTCAACAACGTGCCCACCTACATGTGCCGCAAGCCGGAAGACCTGGCCTACACCCTGGCGCACCTGCCCGAGCTGGTGGTCAAGGAAGTCCACGGCGCCGGTGGCTACGGCATGCTGGTCGGCCCGGCCTCCACCAAGGAGCAGATCGAGACCTTCCGCAAGTACCTCGTGGCCAACCCCGAGAAGTACATCGCCCAGCCCACGCTGGCCCTTTCGAATTGTCCGACCTTCGTCGAGAGCGGCGTTGCGCCCCGACACCTGGATCTGCGCCCCTTCGTGCTCTCGGGCAGCGAGATGCGCCTGGTGCCGGGCGGGCTGACGCGCGTCGCGCTGCGCGAAGGATCGCTGGTGGTGAATTCCTCGCAGGGCGGGGGCACCAAAGACACCTGGGTACTGGAGGCCTGACATGCTGAGCCGCACCGCCGACCATCTTTTCTGGATGGCACGCTACATGGAGCGCGCCGAGAACACCGCGCGCATCCTCGACGTAACCTACCGCCTGAGCCTCCTTCCCCAGAACGGGCAGGAAGTGGAAGCCATGTGGGCCGGAATGCTGAAGATCATGGAGCTGCAGGACACCTTCCATGCCAAGCATCCCGCCTTCACCACCGAGGCCGTGCTCGAGTTCATGATCTTCGACCGGGACAACCCGGGCAGCATCTACCGCTGCCTGCGGGCCACCCGCGAGAACGCCCACGCCGTGCGCGGCACGCTCACCTCCGAGCTGTGGGAGACCTCCAACGCCACCTGGCTGAAGATGCGTGACTTCTCCATGACCAAGATGATGGAGACCGGCCCTGGCGCCTTCTTCGAGTGGGTGAAGTACCGCTCGCACCTGTCCCGCGGGGTCACCATCGGCACCATGCTGCAGGACGAAGCCCTGCGCTTCATCCGCCTGGGGACTTTCCTGGAGCGCGCCGACAACACCGCGCGCATCCTGGAGGTGAAGTACCTCAACCTGCTGCCCGGCTCCGAGAGCGACGTGGAGAGCACCGACTACTACCAGTGGAGCGCGCTGCTGCGCTCGGTGTCGGCCTTCGAGGTGTATCGCAAGGTCTATCGCGATCACATCACCCCGCTGCGGGTGGCCGAGCTTCTGATCCTGCGGGCCGACATGCCGCGCTCGCTGGCCCGCTGCATGAAGGAGGTGTATTCCAACCTGGGCCGCGTCGCCAACTCCCGTTCGGCCGAAACCGAACGCATGGCTGGCGAGCTCGAGGCGCACCTGCGCTTCGGCCGCATCGAGCGGATCTTCGAGCTGGGGCTGCGCAACTACCTCGAGGAGTTCCGGGACAGCATCTTCGATCTGGGCTGCCGGATCTCCGATGACTTCCTGATCCCGGCGAGCGCCTGACCCGGCGGCATCAACGCCTTGAAAGCAGAACGCCCGATGGAGTCCATCGGGCGTTCTGCTTTACAAGCTTGGAGCAACTGGCTTTCAGCGATGCTTCCTGACGGGCGCCGAAGGCTTTGCCGTGGCCTTGGGAGGCTCGACAGCCTTGCCAGCTGCGGCCTTGCCCGGCGCGGGCTTTGCAGGCGGCGCGGCCTTCTCGGGCTTGCCGCCTTTCTGGCGGGCGGCGGGAGCGGGCTCGGCCGCAACCGCAATCTTGCGCTCGATGACGATCTGCTTGCCGTTCTTGCCGCGCATGGTGGTCCGCTGGACCAGCGCCCGCGGGGGTGCCGGAGGAGGGGGCTCGACCGCGCCGGCCTGGGGCCGGTTGGGCATCAGGCTGGCCAGGCTGATCCGGTCGCCTTCGCTCTCGGACGGCACGATGAGCGTGTAGCCGGTGCCGATACGCGCCCGCGGCGACAAACCATTGACCTGACGCAGCCGGCTGGCCGAAATGCCCAGCCGGTCGGCCACGCCTTCGAGGCCTTCGCCTTCCTGCAGCTCGTAGGTCTTCCAGCTGGCGTTGGCCGGATCGTGCCGCTGCAGGTTGATCAGGAAGGCTTCGAGCTTCTCGGCGGGTACCACCAGCGACTGCGGGCCGGCTGTGGGCAGGATCGGCCGCTTGTAGCCGGGATTGAGGGCGAGGATCTCGTCGACCGGCGTTTCGGCCAGCCGCGCCGCGGTGGCGAGATCGAGCGGAACACGGCTCTCGACGGTGACGAAGTAGGGCCGGTTGGGGATCGCCGGCAGGGTGATGCCGAAGAGCTCCGGCTGGGCGATGATGTTCTTCAGCGCCTGCAGCTTGGGCACGTAGTAGCGGGTCTCGCCCGGCATGTTGAGGTACTGGTATTCCGCCGGCAGGCCGGCCGCCTTGTTCTTGGCCACCGCACGGCCCACGGCGCCTTCGCCCCAGTTGTACGAAGCCAGCGCCAGCTGCCAGTCGCCGTGCATCTCGTAGATGGTCTGGAGGTAATCAAGGGCGGCGTTGGTGGAGGCGATCACGTCGCGCCGTTCGTCCACCCACCAGTTCTGTTCGAGCCGGTAGCTCTTGCCGGTGGACGGGATGAACTGCCACAGGCCCGAGGCCTGGGCCGACGACAGCGCCATCGGATTGAACGCGCTCTCGACCATCGGCAGCAGGGCAAGCTCGGTGGGCATGCCGCGACGCTCGAGCTCTTCGACGATGTAGTAGAGGTAACGCTGACCGCGGGTGAATATCTGGCGCAGGGCGCCGGGGCGGTTGATGTAGTAGATCTGCCGGTCGGTGACGAGATCGGTGTTCAGATCCGGCATCGAGAAGCCGCGGCGGATGCGTTCCCAGAGATCATCCGTCTCGACGGTGAGATCGACGGTTGGGACCCGGACGTGCTGCTCCCGGATCTCGAAAACCTTCGGAGGCTGGGCGCTTTCGTCCTCGAAAAGAGGGATCGAGCTGACAAAACGCGGCGCAAATCCGTCCGCCTCCTGCGCCAGCAAGGGGGTGGCGCCCAGGAGCGACAGGAATAGCGCGATAACTCTCGGAAACATCAGGCTTTGTCGCGCGGAACCAAAGGGCGGATTTTAGCTGCCCGCGGCAGGCAGGGTCAAACCGGCAAAGCCGCGCGAATCACATCACGCCCGATACAAAGAGGCTTCGACGGATGTCGGGAATCCGTTAAAGTACGCGCTTGGCTGCGTGGCAGCCGCCGAGCCATCCAATTTCAACGGCCTTACGAATCAATCTCCCGGGAATCCAGTGAAAGCGCTACTGATCGAGGACACGCTGACAAGTGCGACGCTGGTGTCTCATCAGTTACGCAAGATGGGGATTGAACCCATCCTGGCCCGGGATGGCGAGCGGGGCATCGAACTCTTCAAGGCCGAACGGCCCGATCTGATCCTGCTCGACATCATCATGCCGGGGATGGACGGTTTCGAGGTCGCGCGGCGCATCCGCCAGCTCGAACAGGCCGGCGAATGGACGCCGATCATCTTCCTCACCGCCCGGACCAGCGATGCCGACCTCGAAAAGGGCATCAGCGTCGGCGGTGACGACTACCTCATCAAGCCGGTGTCCGAGACGGTGCTCGCCGCCAAGGTGAAGGCCATGCAGCGGATCGCCCAGATGCGCTATTCGCTGCTGGTGCTGACCCGCAAGCTCGACGACGCCAACCAGGAACTCACCCGCCTGTCGTCCCTCGACGGGCTCACCGGCATCTCGAACCGCCGCCAGTTCGACGAGATCCTGCTGCGCGAATGGCGCCGTTCGGGCCGTCAGGCCAAGCCCCTGTCGATCCTGCTGTGCGACGTGGATCACTTCAAGCAGTTCAACGACGGCTACGGTCATCAGGTGGGCGACGAATGCCTGAAGGCCGTGGCGCGCACGCTACAGTCGGCCCTGCGTCGCCCGGCCGACCTTGTGGCGCGCTATGGCGGCGAAGAGTTTGCCGCGATCCTGCCCGACACCGATCTGCCCGGTGCCCTGCGGGTGGCCGAGGTGATGCGCAGCGCCGTCGAAGCGCTGCGCATCACGCATCGTTTCACGCCGTATGGAGTGGTGACGGTGAGCATCGGCGTGGCGTCGATGACGCCGCCGCGGGGCGAAGCCGACTCTGCCTGTCTGCTCAAGCGCGCCGACGACGCGCTCTACGGAGCAAAGCAGTCGGGGCGCAACCGCATCTCGGCGACGCCCATCGAATCGGTGGCTTGATTCAGCGCTCGGTCAGAAGCGGTTTTTCCACTCGCGGATCGCAGCGAACACATCGACCGGCGCGGCAAGCGCATGCCCGGCCTGCACCTGGGCCTGCGCAATGACTTCAGGCTCACGGCTACGCAGGAAGGGGTTGGTAAGAAGCTCGCCCTCGAGCGGAAAAGGCACCGTCGGCGTACCGGCCGCGCGCAGGGCCTGGCTGCTGACGATGCGTTCGGTGATGGCCGCGTTGGACGGCTCGACCGCCGCCGCAAAAGCCAGATTCGAGAGGGTGTATTCGTGAGTGCAATACACCTGCGTGTCGCCGGGCAGGGCGGCCAGCTTGCCGAGGGAATCATACATCTGGGCCGGCGTGCCTTCGAACAGCCGGCCGCAACCAGCCGCGAACAGCGTGTCGCCGCAAAACAACACGCCTTCGCCGTAGTAGCCCACATGACCGGCGGTGTGGCCGGGCAGATCGAGCACACGGAATTCGGCGCCGAGTTCGGGCAGCAACACCTCGTCGTCCTGGCTCACCGGATGGGTGATACCGGCGATGTCTTCCATCGCGGGGCCGAAGACCGGTACCGGATGCTCGGCGACGATCGCCTCGATGCCGCCCACGTGATCGGGGTGGTGATGGGTGACGAGAATCGCCACGAGGGTCAGGCCCTCGTCGGCAAGATGGCGGAGAACCGGCGCGGCATCGCCCGGATCGACCACGGCGGCGTGGCGACCACTGCGAAGCAGCCAGATATAGTTATCGCTGAACGCGGGAAGAGGGATAATCTGCATCCGGCGATTGTACCCCGTCGTCGGGCGTTCCTTATTCCTGCACTACCCAATGAGAGATTCCGAATCCTTCCCCGGCCTCCACGCGTGGCTCGACACCCCGCTGGGGCGCTACGTGATGGCGTGGGAAGCGGCGCGCTTCGACGCGCAGGTGGCGGACATCTTCGGCTACAACGCTGTCCAGCTCGGCGTGCCCGAGCTCGACTTCCTGCGGGCCAACCGGATGCCTTTCCGCTTCCGGGCCGGGGCCGGCAACGTGGGCGTCGAGACCGATTACGCGGCGCTGCCTTTTGCGGCGGGCAGCCTCGATCTCGTGGTGCTGCCCCATGTGCTCGAATTCGCCGCCAATCCCCACCAGGTGCTGCGCGAAGTCGAGCGCGTGCTGGTGCCGGAAGGGCATGTGGTGATCGCCGGCTTCAACCCGGCGAGCCTTTTCGGCGTCAAGCGGATGCTCGCCGGCAAGACCGGCTGCTACCCGTGGCGCGGGCAGTATCTTTCGCTCCGGCGCCTGAAGGACTGGCTGGCGCTCCTCAGCTTTGAAACCGGCAGCCAGGCCTCGGGCTGCTTCCTGCCGGCCGTCGAGCAGCCCCAATGGCTGGAGCGCCTGCGCGGCCTGGATTGGGCCGGAGACCGCTGGTGGCCGATCGGTGGCGGCGTGTATGTGATCCATGCCATCAAGCGGGTGCAGGGCATCCGGCTCATCATGCCCAAGTGGGATCGCAAGGCGGGCGCGCGGGCGCTTGCGCCGCTGGTCCAGAAAGCCGGCGGGCAACCGGGATCGCCCGGCATGCGGCTGGATGCCGGCGACGACACGCCGCGGCCCTGACGTGCCACCCCAACAACACGCAACGAGAGAATCAGTGGAAGAAATCGACATCTATACCGACGGGGCCTGCTCGGGCAACCCGGGGCCCGGTGGCTGGGGCGCGATCCTGCGCGCCGGCCCCCACGAAAAGGAGCTGTGGGGCGGCGAGCCCGCCACCACCAACAACCGGATGGAGCTGCTGGCGGTGATCCGCGCGCTGGAGATGCTCAAGCGCCCGGTCGCGGCGCGGGTGCATACCGACTCCCAGTACGTCCAGAAGGGCATTTCCGAGTGGATTCACGGCTGGAAGGCCCGCGGCTGGAAGACCGCCTCGAAGGAGCCCGTCAAGAACGCCGACCTGTGGCGTGCGCTGGACGAGGCCGCGTCACGTCATCAGATCAAATGGCTGTGGGTCAAGGGCCACGCCGGCCATGCCGAGAACGAGCGCGCCGACGCGCTGGCCCGGCGGGGCGTGGAGGCCGTGCGCAAGGCCGGCCGGATTGTGGAATCAGAGGACATCAAGGCATGAGACAGATCGTACTGGATACGGAAACCACCGGCCTCGACTGGAAGAGCGGCGACCGGGTGATCGAAATCGGCTGCGTCGAACTGCTCGACCGCAAGCTCACCGGGCGCCACTACCACGTGTACATCAACCCGCAGCGGAACATCGACGCGGGCGCGATCGCAGTGCACGGGATCACCAACGAGTTCCTCACTGACAAGCCGGTGTTCAAGGATATCGTGTCGGAGTTTGAGGCCTTCGTGGATGGCGCCGAGCTGGTGATCCACAACGCGACCTTCGACGTGGGCTTCCTCAACTACGAGCTGGGCCTGCTCGGCCGTCCGCTGCTCACCGCGATCTGCCCGAGCGTGATCGACACGCTCAAGCTCGCCAAGGAGCAGAACCCCGGCAAGAAGGCGTCGCTGAACGCCCTGTGCTCGCTCTACGAGATCGACAACACCCACCGCGCCCTGCACGGCGCGCTGCTCGATGCCGAGCTGCTGGCCGACGTCTACCTGGCGATGACCCGCGGCCAGGAGAGCCTCATCATGATGCTCGACGAGCCCGCGCCCCAGCAGGACGATGCCGACAGCGGCGGCGGTCTCCTTGAGCGCGTACCCCTGCGTGTGCTACGGGCCACCGACGAGGAACTCGCCGGCCACGACAAGGTGCTGGCCGAGATCGCCAAGGCCAACAAGGGCCACTGCCTGTGGATTCCGCCGGAGCCTGTTGAGCCGGCCGCCCCGGCTGCCTGACGGATCGGCAAAACAAAAGGGCGACCCGCGGGTCGCCCTTTTTGCGCAGAACAGAACCGGGCTTACTGGCCGAGCGGTTCGGCGTTGCCCAGCGCGGTGGTGTTGAAACCACCGTCCACGTACATGATCTCGCCGGTCATGCCGCTGGCGAGGTCGGAACACAGGAAGGCGGCGGCGTTGCCGACTTCCTCGATCGTGACGTTGCGACGCAGCGGGGCATTGTGCTCGTTGAACGAGAGCAGCTTGCCGAAGCTGCCGATGCCGGACGCCGCGAGGGTCTTGATCGGGCCGGCAGAGATGGCATTGACGCGGGTGCCTTCGGGGCCGAGGGTGACCGCCATGTAGCGCACCGAGGCTTCGAGGCTGGCCTTGGCCATGCCCATGATGTTGTAGTTCGGCATGGTGCGCACCGCGCCCAGGTAGGACAGGGTGAGCAGCGCGCCGTTGCGGCCCTTCATCATCGGACGGGCAGCCTTTGCAAGCGCCGGAAAGCTGTAGGCGCTGACTTCCTGGGAGATGCGGAAGGCCTCGCGGGAGAGGCCGTCGAGGAAGTCGCCCTCAAGGGCTTCGCTGGGCGCGAAGGCGATGGAGTGCACGAGGCCGTCGAGGTAATCCCACTTCTGGCCGAGCTGCTCGAAGAGCCTGGCGATTTCCTCGTCGTTCTGGACGTCGCACGCGAACACCATCGAGCTTCCGAATTCGGCCGCCATTTTGGTGACGCGTTCCTGGAAGCGTTCGTTCTGGAAGGTAAAGGCAAGTTCGGCGCCTTCGCGGTGCATCGCCTTGGCGATCCCGTAGGAGATCGAGCGATTGGACAGCAGCCCGGTGATGAGAATGCGCTTGCCGGCAAGAAAGCCCATGTAAGGTGTCTCCTGTGAATAACCGCACAATTATAACGGATGCTCCCGGAGCGTGTGCTGCCGCTAATTTCGATGGCACCCGCAGAGTGATCCGGTAGACTCGCCCCATGCGCGCGATCCATTGCTCCACTTTATACCGGCGCCTTGCCGCTGCCCTGCTGGCCACCCTCGCGGCCGGCTGCGGCGAGGTGTGGAACGACCCCTATCCCGCCGCCGAGCGCGGCCGGAACATCCTGTATTCCGCCTTCACCCAGCGGCCCAAGCATCTTGATCCGGTGCAGTCCTACAGCGAGGACGAAGCCACCTTTCTCTATCAGATCTACGAGCCGCCGCTCCAGTACCACTACCTCAAGCGGCCTTTCCAGCTGAACACCGCCGCCGCCGCGAAGATGCCGGTGCTGCGCCAGTTCGACGCCGCCGGCAAGCTGCTGCCGCCGGATGCCGACCCGGCGCAGATCGCCCGCAGCGAATACGAGATCACGATCCGGCCGGGCATCCGCTTCCAGCCGCATCCGGCCTTTGCGCTCGACGCCAAGGGCCAGCCGCTTTATCTGGCGCTCACCGACAAGGATCTCGTCGACAAGCGTGCGCTGGGCGATTTCCCCGCCAACGGCACGCGCGAGCTCACCGCCGACGATTTCATGTATCAAATCAAGCGACTCGCCCACCCGCGGCTGCATTCGCCAGTGCTTGAACTGATGGGCGACTACATCGTCGGCCTGAAGGATCTCCACGCCAGGCTCGTCGCCGACGAAAAGAAGCGTGCGGCCGAAGGCAAGGGCGGCGCGTGGATCGATCTGCGCGACTACTCGATGGAAGGCGTGGAGGTGGTGGATCGCTACACCTACCGCATCCACATCAAGGGCACTTATCCGCAGTTTCCGTACTGGCTGGCGATGCCGTTCTTCGCGCCGGTGCCCGTCGAGGCCGACCGCTTCTTTGCCCAGCCGGGCATGGCCGAGCGCAACCTGACGCTCGACTGGTGGCCCATCGGCACCGGGCCGTACATGCTCCGCGAGAACAATCCCAACGCCCGCATGGTGCTGGCCCGCAACCCCAACTTCCGGGGCGAGACCTATCCCTGTGAGGGCGAGGAGGGCGACAAGGCTGCCGGCTTGCTGGACGACTGTGGCAAGCCGATTCCGTTTGTCGACGAGGTGGTGTTCACCCGCGAGAAGGAAAGCATCCCGTACTGGAACAAGTTCCTGCAGGGGTATTACGACGCCTCCGGCGTGTCGTCCGACAACTTCGACCAGGCCGTGCAGATGGGCGGGCAGGGCGACGTGACGCTGTCCGACGAGATGGTGGAGAAGGGCATCAAGCTCAACACCTCGGTGGCGCCCACGGTGATGTACATGGGCTTCAACATGCTCGACCCGGTCGTGGGCGGCACCAGCGAACGGGCCCGCAAGCTGCGTCTGGCGATCTCCATCGTCATCGACCAGGAAGAGTTCATCTCGGTGTTCCAGAACGGCCGCGGCGTGCCGGCGATGCACCCGATTCCACCGGGCATCTTCGGCTACCGGGCGGACCAATCCGGCGTCAATCGCGAGGTCTACGACTGGGTGGACGGCCAGCCGCGCCGCAAATCGGTGGATGAAGCCCGTCGCCTGCTGGCCGAGGCCGGCTATCCCGGTGGCCGCGACGCCAAGACCGGCGAGCCGCTGGTGGTCAATCTGGACACCACCGGCAGCGGCATGGGCGACAAATCCACCGTGGATTGGCTGACCAAGCAGCTGCGCAAGCTGGATGTACAGCTGGTGGTGCGCGCCACCGACTACAACCGTTTCCAGGACAAGATCCGCAAGGGCAACGCCCAGCTTTTCTACTGGGGCTGGAACGCCGACTATCCCGATCCCGAGAACTTCCTGTTTCTGCTCTACGGCCCCCAGGGCAAGGTGAAGAGCCAGGGCGAGAACGCCGCCAACTACGAAAACCCGGAGTACGACCGGCTCTTCGAGCGCATGAAGGCGATGCCCGACAGCCCCGAGCGGGCCGAGATCATCCAGCGCATGCTGACCATCCTCCAGCGCGACGCGCCGTGGGTGTGGGGGATGTATGAAAAGGCCTATACGCTCCAGCACGGCTGGCTGTACAACCGCAAGCCGGGCAAGATCATCCGCAACACGCTCAAATATCAGCGAGTGGACGTGGCCCAGCGGGAGCGGATGCGCGCCGAATGGAACAAGCCGATGGTGTGGCCGCTGGCGCTGGTGGCGCTGCTTGGCGTGGCGATGGTTGCGCCGGCGGTGGCTCACTACCGGCGGCGTGAGCGGGCGGCGGCGGCCGAAAAGTAGGCGCGCGGCGATCGATCCGGACAGGGCCTCAGGCGGGAATGCGACGCAGCCGGCGCGCCCGGATCACATGCACCACCCGCGCTGCCAGCGCGAAGCCCAGCGCGATGTGCGCCCAGCTGGCGATTGCCCGCCACTCCTCGTCGGCCAGGCAGTACAGCCCATACCCGGTCAGCGCCAGCAAGGTGGCCGCACCGTGGATCTGCAAGGCCCAGGGTAAAAGGAATGATCTTCGTGCGGAAAAATTGACGGCGCGCAAGATTTACGCGCCGGGCGGACGCTTGAATCAGTCGAAAGACGGCATGGCGGGCTTCGCGACCGGCTTGCCGGCTGCAACCCAGGCGTCGAATCCGCCGGTGATGGACCGCACCTGGAGATAACCCATCTCCTGCAGCGCAGCGGCGGCAAGGGCGGCGCGGCCGCTGGTCTTGCAATAGAGCACGATGGCTTGATCCCGGGCGGCGAGTTCGGGCGCGCCGCTCATGCGAAACTCCAGCACGCCGCGGGAGATGTGGATGGCGCCAGGAATGTGGCCTGCCGCGTACTCGTCGGCCTCGCGTACATCGATCAGCACCTGGGCGTCACGGATGGCCTGTTCGGCGTCGGCAAGAGGAACTTCCTGAATGCGGCTTTTGGCGGCAAGAACGAGATCGTGGGCAGACTTCATACGGGGTTTCTCCTCAATGGACGATGCGCGGCAAGCGCGGGATGCTCATTATATTAGACTTCTCTAATTTTCAAGGCGGCGAGCTTCCGGCAGGAACATCCGGTCCGCGTTTTGAACGAAGTACGGATTGATCCGTCTCTTCTGGAAACCCGCCCGTGCGTGACAACGACACCCAATCAAGGAGACAAGCCATGAGTCAGGAAAGCATCTGGAGCACGCGCTACCGGGAGGCCGGCGAGGAATACCTCTTCGGAACCGAACCAAACCGCTTTCTGGCCCGCCGCCAGGGCCTGCTCGAAGGCGGGCGGACGGCGCTGTCGGTAGCCGACGGTGAAGGACGGAATTCCGTATGGCTGGCCGAACAGGGGCTGGACGTCACTGCCATCGAGATCTCCGCCGTTGCCATCGAAAAAGCCCGCCGCCTGGCCGCCGGTCGAAAGGTGAGCGTGGATTTCATCCAGGCCGACATGCTGGCGCCGGGCTGGCCGCCAGAGGCGATGCAGGGGCGCTTTGACTGGGTGATCGGCGTCTTCATCCAGTTTGTCGGACCCGAATGGCGGGAGCGTCAGTTTGAAACGATGAAGGCGCTCACCGCGCCCGGCGGCTGCATCCTGCTGCAGGGCTACACGCCGAAGCAGCTCGAATACCGCACCGGCGGCCCGTCGGCGGTCGAGAATCTCTACACCGAAGAAATTCTCCGCGCGGCCTTCGCCGACTGGACGATCGAGGAACTGGCAAGCTACGAGGAAGACATCACCGAAGGCGCCGGCCACAAGGGCCGCTCGGCGCTGATCGGCATGGTGGCCCGAAAGCCGGGCTGAAGTCCGCGGTGGCGCCGAGCAGTTGTATCGCTCGGCGTCCATCCAAAAAACTATCGGCACGGTTACCGGAGTTTTCCGAGGCGATGCGTGGATTCGTTGGATAGGCGTACGCCGCGGCAAACACGGGTTTCAACCCTCCATTTCATATGTTCTGAAAATTACTGTTTTCAGAACTAAAGAATTGTGTGGATACGCCCCCCTCGGCACGCCCCATGACGTACCCACTCATCCCACCGCCCAAAGTAAACCCGGCGTCTTCAATCCTCGGCCACACCGCCAGAAACCAACGATTGTCGGCCCGGGTGCTCCACTCGTCGGACCAGAGGCTCCCCCGATAACTGGAAAACGAATCGCTCGGAAGTGCCAACACCCTTGCGTGGCATGACCGGGCGCGATTTTGTGGACACTGCCTGATCGACATCGACTCGATAAATCCGTCTGGACTACCCAATCAGACTAGCGACGGCTCCGCTACAATGGCCGGAAGCCCATTCGAGGAATGCTTCCACACCCATGGCAACGCCAGTTAACGACACCTACACCGTGCCCGCCGGCCAGTCGATCAATGCCGGCCGATCCTTGTCGGTCGCTGCACCGGACGCAACGGGTGGCACGGTTGCCCAGTTGCTTGCCGGTTGGTCCGGCACCGGCTTCCAGTTGCTCACCACCCTGCCTGACCTCCCCATCTACGACGCTTCCGGCCACGCTGGCAGTGCCTGGGACGAGGGCCGGCAGCGGCTGTGGATCTTCGGTGCCGAAACCCACGGCACCGCCCAGACCCGCAACGCGGTGTATTGCTGGGATGCCCGGGATGGCCTCCTCAAGCGCCAGTACGCGCCAGATCCGTGCCCCGGCGCGTATCACATCAGCGCCGACGGTTTTCTCTATGCCGATGCCGCCAACAGCCGCCCGTGGGGCATGCATGCGTTTCGAACCCTGTGGTTCGACGCGACAACCAAAGAGGTCGGGGTTGCCTACGATGCCTACGACCACGCCCTGTGGACGCCGCCCTACGATGCGCCGGCCATCGACATCGAATCCCGCAAATGCCCTTTCTGGTACTACAACACCGTCACCGGAAAATGGCGCAAGCAGGATTCGCCCGCGATCACGGCGTACAACCGAGCGGGCACGGGTACCGCATCCACCCGCGTCCCCGGCGACGGCTGGTACCGGGTGAACGACGCCTACATCTGGCACCTGTCGGAGGACGGCACCACCCGCACCGTAGGCAACTACTCTGGCAAGGTGCCGCCGCTCATCCAGCACTTCGCGCATCTGATCGGACGCAACATCGTGCAGATCGGCGGCTACTACGACACGCCGGGCAGCTACCTCGGTTCCGTTCATCCCCTGGACGATCTTGCCGCATCCCGGGTGCTGATGGTGTCGGCCTTCCCTGCCCTTGCCGGCTGGGATGTGTCCAACTGCTGGTCGGCGCCGATGCCCGACGGGCGGATTGTTTTCGGTGCGCAGCAGACCGGCACGGGCCAGATCGGCGCGTTCATCCTCGACTGGAACAAGGCCACGCCTACCGTCACCGACACCGGCCACCGGCTTGGCATCACCACCAGCAGAACGGTGGATCACTACGAACTCAAGGCTGCCTGGTCGGCCACCCACAACTGCGCCATTTTCATCACGAACCGGATGGGCGCAGGCGAAAAGGTTTTCGGACTGAGGATTTAATCTGACATGGCTCTGGCTCTGAATGCTTCCCACCCGCTGGCATCGCGCGTAAAGGTGCTGATCGGCGTTGATCCCGCGACGGGCACCCTCGTGGATTTGGTCCGCACGGGTGTCACCTTCACCCTCGATGCCGGCGTTTCCGGCTCGGTGGACACACCCATCGGCAAGGGCATCCGCTGCACCGGATCGGGCACCGATTCGAGAGGTTTCAGCTTCACCGACTTCTCGATCGCCACCCAGGTTGCCCACGAAGGCACCCTGTTCATCGTCGTCAGCAAGATGACGGGCTACGGCGGCAACGGCTCGCAACCCATCCGCCTGCCTGGCAGCACGCTGGCCTCCAACGCGATGATGGTCGGCTTCAGCCAGACCACCGGCAACGTGGGTCTCAACGACGGCAACCTGAGCAGCGCGCTCACCGAAATCAGCCCGACCCGCAACATCGCTGGCGACAACCAGTGGCACTCCTTCGCCGTCCAGCAATGGAGCGCCGGCGGATGGACAGCCCTCAATGGCGCGCTGTTCATGGATGGCGTCGACACCGGCGTCGCCATGTCCAACAAACCCGCTGACCGGATGCACATCAACGGCTTTGCGCGAAACATGTCCACCTCGTGGGCGGGTGATTTTGTCTGGATGGCGTTTTTCGACAAGAAACTGACAGCCGCCGAGATCTCCGGCCTTCACACCAGCATCGGCGCCGGCAACGCCTTCGCGCTCGTCACGGGCAGCGGCGCTGTCGTCACGCCCCCTGCCGGCGTGGTGACAATTGCCACCGTCACCCCGGCAACGACCAGCGCCAGCGTTGCGTACAGCTACAGCGCGTCGGATGCCACCGCTTACGAATATCGCCTCAATGGCGGCACGGCTGCGGCCCTCGGCGCTTCGCCTGCCACGCTTTCCGGCCTCACCGCGGGCACCACCTACAGCCTCGAGGTCCGCGCCACCAACGGTTCCGGCGCCAGCGCCTGGTCGGCCGCCCGCAGCTTCACGACCGCAGCCACCCCGCCGGCCGACACCACGGCGCCGACGCTTGCCGGAGCCATCACCATCAGCAGCCTTGGCTCCACCAGCTACACCGCGAGCTGGCCAGCAGCAACCGACAACGTCGCCGTCACCGGCTACGAATACCGGATCAACGCCGCCTCAAGCTGGACATCCTCCGGCACCGGGACGAGTGCGAACATTACCGGCCGGACACCCGCTGCCACCGACACGTTTGAGGTCCGGGCCTACGACGCCGCAGGCAACCGCTCGGCAGCCCTCTCGAAAACCGTGACGCTTGCCGCTGCCGCAGCAGGTGGCCGGCTCTCGGTGGTTGATCCGCTCAAGAACAACGCCGGCGCGGTTCAAGCCAACCTGACCGGCATCATCGCGACGGTCCTCCGGGCATCGGATTTCACCGCGGTCGCAACGGTCGCCAGCCTGACGACGGGCAGCACCGGCATCCTCGCCAGCGTCACCCACGCCTCGATCGTCGCCGGCACCCAATATCACCTCGCTCTCAAGACAGCAGGAGGCGGCATCGGAATCACCGGGCCGATCACCGCAGCATGAGCATCCGCATCGACACCAATCCGCTGATTGCCGGCGCTGTCGTCGTCGGCGCGCCGGGACTTGGCGTGCCAGCCGAGACCATCCCCTCAAGCGGCGACAACGGCCCGTCCATCCTCTACAACGACATCGCCCTCCCCGCTGACGCCGGCAAGGAAATCCGCGCACAGGTCACCACCTGGCCAAGCGGCGGAACGCTCGATATCGGCGAGGATGGCGGCTTCACCTACACCGGCCCCTCCGGCTCCTTCCGCTATCAGCTGTACGTGGATGGCGTCGCGGTCGGTGCCCCCGCAACCGTCACGCTCAACGTCGGCACGCCGCCGGCCGTTCTCCCCGGCTACCCCAACCCCGCCGACGTTCGCGCCGGTGTGGTGTACGGGCCGAACGGTGAGTACGTCGGCACGCTGGTGGTGTGATCCTTCATCCGCACGCGCTTGGTTCTCGAATTTTGCTAATGAGTACTTGGCAAAGTGATTATCGATGTCTATAATGCGCAGCTTGTCGGGGCGTAGCGCAGCCTGGTAGCGCACTTGCATGGGGTGCAAGGGGTCGCGAGTTCGAATCCCGCCGCCCCGACCAAAAGAATCAAGCAAAAAAGGTCAGTCTTCGGACTGGCCTTTTTGCTTTGTGCCGCCGATCTCCCCTCCTCCCGTCCAAACCTGCTTCAACGCCTCCGCACTTCGATTCGACCTCGCCGAAGTATCTTCGGCACCACCGGACGACGTTCGGCGCTGGCAAGCACACTTCGTCCCGCAAAGGACGTTGTTTGGTGACGCCAAACACACTTCGCCGCCGCCAAACTGCGTTCGTCGCGAGCGAGATTGAGTTTGGTGACGAATATCGACGTTCGACAGTGCCAAACTGACTTCAGCGGCAATAAAACAATCTCCCGCCCTGCAGAATCCTTACTTTTAAGGTGGATGAGCTGCATCTCGGCCGTTTTTTGTACCTCTGCCGTGCAGGCCACGCTTTGCCCGTGACCATCTGCCCGAAGCGCGTTACCCTTGTTCCTCGCTTCCCGCAGATCACCCCCGACCATGACCCCACCGGCACCCCGCCGCCGCGCCATCGACATCGTCCGTGACGAACTGCGCCAGCTTGTCACCATCAAGCCCAGCGACCGGCCGTGGCAGATGCCCTTTGCCGCAGCGCTGGCCAACGGGCTGCCGCTTTTCGTGGGCGCGTTTTTCGGGCATCTGGAATACGGACTGATCTCGTCCCTGGGCGGGCTGGTGTTCCTGTACCTGCCGGAAACCCCCATGGCCCACCGCATGGTGTCGTTGATGGCCACGGCCTTCGGGATGATCGCCTGCTACGCCCTGGGGGTGATGAGCCACCTGCTGCCGGCGGTGATGACGCCGGTACTCACCTTCATCGCCATCCTGGTGACGATGGTGTGCCGCTTTTACCGGGTGGGCGTGCCGGGCAGCCTGTTCTTCATCATGGCGGCGGCCATCGGGGCCTATTCGCCGGGCGACATCCTGCAGATCCCCCAGAAGGTCGGTCTGATCGCCATGGGCAGCCTGCTGGCCTGCCTGATCGCCTTCTTCTACAGCCTGTTCATCCTCAGCCGGCGCGCGCCAAAGCCGATCGAGCCGATCCCGCACGCCACCTTCGATTTCGTGGTCTTCGATTCGCTGGTGATCGGTCTGGCGGTGGGCTTGTCCCTCGCCCTCGCCCAGCTGCTGCAGATGGAAAACGCCTACTGGGTGCCGATCAGCTGTCTTGCGGTGATCCAGGGCATGTCGCTCCGGGCGGTGTGGGAGAAGCAGCTCCAGCGCCTGCTGGGCACCGCCATCGGGCTGGTGCTGTCGTGGGCGCTGCTGTCGCTGCCGCTGGAGAAGTGGAGCATCGCAGTGACGATCACCCTGCTAGCCTTCATCATCGAGACCGCAGTGGTGCGCCATTACGGCTTTGCGGCGATCTTCATCACCCCGCTCACCCTGTTGCTGGCCGAAGCCGGCAACCTGGGCCAGCTCGATCCGGGCTCGCTGGTGCAGGCGCGCTTCCTCGATACGCTGCTGGGCTGCGCGGTCGGGCTCGCCGGGGGCGTGTGCCTGCACGATCCACGCGCCCGAAGCGCCATCGGCAAGCCCATCCGGCGCCTGCTGGGCGTCCGACCCAATCCGCAGTGAGGTCTCACGGGCCAATCCCCGTGGCCAGCGCGCACCGCTGAACCGGCCGCAACGGCGCCCGGTCCAATCGACGGACAAGTTCTGACGCTCCCGCAAGCTTGCCGAAAGGTTTTCTTCAAAGGCGTGTAAGGCGCGCCCAGCAGAATCTCGTGTTGCAGTCTGATAAAGCAGGGCTACACCGCCCAGAACGCCCATTCCCCACGAGAAACACCGAGTCATGACCCGGATCAACATACTGACGTATCACCGCGTCGGAGATTTTCCCCAGCGCATGCCCAGCCACCGCGGCCAGTATTGCCACGTGACGCGATTCGAATCACAAATGCGGATGCTGAGCCGCGCCGGTTACGCGGTGATCAGCCTCGACCAAGCGGCCGCGGGCCTGCGCGGCGAGACCGTGCTGCCGCCGCGCCCGGTCGTGCTCACCTTCGACGATGGCTACGTGGATTTCCTCGAGTACGCGGCCCCGATCCTCGACCGGCACGGCTACCCCGCCGTCGTCTATGCCGTTGCCGGCATGCTGGGCGAAACGTCGCAGTGGGTCGCTCCCGAGGGTTTGACACCGGCCCCGCTGATGACGGCCGCGCAGCTCCGGGAGGTGCAGTCGATGGGCTTCACCATCGGCTCCCACACCCTCAGCCACCCCAGGCTCGCCAGCCTCAAGACCCAGGCGGTCGTCGAGGAAATATCGATCAGCAAGCGGATGCTCGAGGACGTGCTGGGCACCCGCGTCGACCATTTCTGCTATCCCTACGGCAGCCACGACATCCGCGCCGTCGAAGCGGCCGCCGATGCGGGCTACGTCACGGGCACGACCTGCCTGCGCGCCATCGCCACCCCCGAGGACGACCTGCTCTCCCTGCCCCGCAAACCCGTGTCGCAAGGCAACACCGCGTTCGGCGTGCTGTGGAAGCTCCTCACCAAGAACACGCCCCGGTCGGCACCGATCCGGCGCGGCAAGCGCCCGGAAACGACGCTTCAGGATCGACGGATTGGCGAACACGGAATGGGGCCGTCAAGCGCCGGCGCGTAAGCCCGGCTGAGGCTGGCGCCCGGACCGGCGTCCTGCCCGTCATCGACCGGGCGCAGCATCGCCCGCGCCCCAGCCAGCCCCCCTCCAGCGCTATCCTCACCCGCATCCCGGCGACGTATCCACCCCGCCCATGCGACAATCGCGGCCGAAACCGACACCACCGGCCAGCGCCCGATCTTCACCCGCCGCCAGCCCCCATCAACCGGGCTTCCATGACGGTCGATCCGCGAAGCACACCGCGCCCCCGCTGGCCCGGATGGTCGTCGAGAACAAGGACTTTCCCAGGTACAGGCAGCACGGCCATCCGCGCATGCAGACGGGTCATGGCGTCACTTTCTGACCACGCCGCAGCCCACCGCACACCCCGCCAGGGCCGCCGCACCACCGACACAGTTTCGTAAGCAGGATCAACGGCTTGAGCAAGAAAACCGAGAAAATTCAGGGCCTCACGGACGACGAGATAAGCGGTCATACCCCGATGATGCAGCAGTACCTTCGCATTAAAAGGGACCACCCGGACACGCTGCTCTTCTACCGGATGGGTGACTTCTACGAGCTGTTCTTTGAAGACGCCGAGAAGGCCGCGCGCCTGATGGACATCACCCTCACCACGCGGGGCGCGTCCGCCGGGCAGCCGATCAAGATGGCTGGCGTGCCGCATCATGCGGTCGAGCAATACCTCGCGCGGCTCGTCAAGCTGGGCGAATCCGTGGTGATCGCCGAGCAGGTGGGCGACCCGGGCGCCACCAAAGGCCCGATGGAGCGCGCGGTGTCGCGCATCGTCACGCCCGGCACGCTCACCGACGCCGCGCTGCTCGACGACAAGGCCGACGCGCCGCTGCTGGCGGTGAATCTGCACCGGGGCGTGCTGGGGCTGGCCTGGCTCAACCTCGCCAATGGCGACTTCCGGGTGCTCGAATGCGATGCGCCCCAGCTGGCCGCCCAGTTCGAACGCCTGCGCCCGGCCGAGGTGCTGATCCCCGACGGCCTGCGTCTGCCGCTGCTGGATCAGCTCGCCCCCAGCCTGCGCCGGCTGGCCGACTGGCAGTTCGACGCCGAGACCGCCCGCCGCCTGCTCACCGCCCACTTCGGCACCCGCGATCTGGCTGGCTTTGGCGCCGACGAGATGCCCGTGGCGCTGGCCGCCGCCGCCGCGCTGTTCGACTACGCTCGCGCCACCCAACGCCAGGCCCTGGCCCACATCACCGCGCTCACCGCCGAGCGCGATTCGGCCTACCTGCGCCTCGACGCCGCCACCCGGCGCAACCTGGAGCTCACCGAGACCCTGCGGGGCGAGGCCGCGCCCACCCTGCTGTCGCTCCTCGACACCTGCGCCACCAGCATGGGCTCGCGCTGGCTGCGTCACGCGCTGCACCACCCGCTACGCGACCGCGCCATCGCCGCCCATCGTCACGCCGCCGTGGCCGAGTTGGGCGAAGGCCCGGCCGAGATCACCCGTCGCGTGCTGCGCGGCGTATCGGACGTGGAGCGGATCACCGCTCGCGTGGCCCTGCGCAGTGCCCGCCCGCGGGATCTTTCGGCCCTGCGCGACAGCCTCGGTCGCCTCGCCGAACTCCGCGCCGCCCTCGGCACGCCCCAGGCGCCGCTGCTCCAACGGATGATGGAAGAGCTCGCCACGCCGGATGAGTCGCTGAACCTGCTCGTCGCCGCCATCGCGCCCGAACCGTCCACGGTGCTGCGCGACGGCGGCGTGATCGCCGAAGGCTTCGACGCCGATCTCGACGAACTGCGCGGCATCCAGACCAACTGCGGCGCCTTCCTGCTTGAACTCGAAGCCCGCGAGCGCGAACGCACCGGCGTGCCCAACCTCAAGGTGGAGTTCAACCGTGTTCATGGCTTCTACATCGAGATCTCCGCCGCCAACGCCGCCAAGATCGAGCTGCCCGACGACTACCGCCGCCGCCAGACCCTGAAGAACGCCGAGCGCTTCATCACGCCCGAGCTCAAAGCCTTCGAAGACAAGGCGCTCTCCGCCCAGGAGCGCGCCCTCACCCGCGAGAAGCTGCTCTACGAAGAGGTGCTCGACAAGCTCGCCGCCGACATCCCGCGCTTCCAGCGCATCGCCCGCGCCTGCGCGGTGCTGGACGGCCTCTCGGCCTTCGCCGAGGCCGCCGCCCGCTACGGCTACGCCCAGCCGCAGTTCTCGGATCAGCCGGGCATCGAGATTGTCGCCGGCCGGCATCCGGTGGTCGAACGGCAGGTGGAAAACTTCATCGCCAACGACTGCCGGCTCGATCCGACGCGTCGAATGCTGCTCATCACCGGCCCCAACATGGGCGGTAAATCCACCACCATGCGGCAGGTCGCGCTCATCGTGCTGCTCGCCCATGTGGGCTGCTTCGTGCCGGCAAGCGCCGCGCGCATCGGGCCGGTGGACGCCATCTTCACCCGCATCGGCGCGTCGGACGACCTCGCCTCAGGCCGATCCACCTTCATGGTCGAGATGACCGAGGCCGCCAGCATCCTCCACGGCGCCACCGACCAGAGCCTGGTGCTGATGGACGAGATCGGCCGCGGCACGTCCACCTTCGACGGCGTGGCGCTGGCCGTGGCCATCGCCCGTCACCTGCTCGAGAAGAACCGCTGCTGGACGCTCTTCGCCACCCATTACTTCGAGCTGACCCGCCTCGCCCAGGATTACCCCGAGTGCGCCAACGTGCACCTGGATGCGGTCGAGCACAACCACGGCATCGTCTTCCTGCACGCGCTGGAAGAAGGCCCGGCCAGCCAGAGCTACGGGATCGAGGTGGCGGCCCTGGCCGGCATCCCCGGCGCCGTGGTGCGCGACGCCAAGCGCCGCCTGCGCGCCCTGGAAAACCGCGAGATCAGCGGCGGCCCCCAGGCCGACCTGTTCGCCAGCCTGCCGCCCGACGAGCCCGAGACCATGTCGCACCCGGTGCTCGGCGCCCTGGCCGACATCGACCCGGACGCCCTCACCCCGCGGGAAGCCCTCGAAGCCCTGTACGAACTCAAGCGCCTGGGCGCCGGATGATGCGCCCCGCCCTGCTCCGCCACCTGCTTGCCGGCCTGGCCCTTGCCCTTGCGGGCAGCACGGCGATGGCCGCTGAGGGCTTTGCCTTCGGCCTTTTTGGCGACACGCCCTACAACGGCTTCGAGCGCCGCCACCTGCCGCTGCTCATCGCCCAGATGGACGCCGAGCCGCTGGCCTTCGTGGCCCACGTGGGCGACATCAAGGCCAGCAGCGAGCGCTGCGACGACACGCTGTACGCGGCCCGGCTGGCGGATTTCCAGACCAGCCACCACCCCTTCGTGTTCGTGCCCGGCGACAACGAATGGACCGACTGCAACCGCCGCGCCGCCGGTGGCTACGATCCGGTCGAACGCCTTGCGCGGCTGCGTCAGCTCTTCTTTGCCGATCCGCGCAAGAGCCTTGGCCGCAACCCGATGCCCGTCGAGAGCCAGGCGGATGATCCGGCCTTTGGCAAATGGATCGAGCACCAGCGCTGGCAGAAGGGCCCGGTGCTCTTCGCCACCCTCAACGTGCCGGGCAGCGACAACAATGTGGGCCGCGGCGCGGGCCCGTCGGAAGAGTTCGTGCAGCGCTCGGCGGCGGTCAAGGCCTGGGTGGCGGAAGCCTTCCGGCTGGCGCGGGAAAAGAAGCTCGAAGGCCTGGTGTTGATCCAGCAGGGCAACCCGGATCTGGAGGACTTCAGCGCCGGCCGGCCCAACCGGGCCTACCGGCAGCTGCTGGATCAGCTCCTCACCGAAACCCGCAGCTTTTCCGGCGAGGTGCTGTTCGTGCACGGCGACACCCACGTGCATCGCATCAACCAGCCCCTGGCCGACCCGGCCAGCGGTGCGCTGGTGGAGAACTTCACCCGCGTGGAAACCTTCGGCTCACCCTTCATGGGCTGGGTGAAGGTGGGCGTGACGCCGGGATCGAAGCCGCTGTTCCGCTTCGACTCCCGGCACTATTCGCCGGGCGCGGGTAATTGAGACTACTGCTGGACGGGGCGCAGCCGGGCCTGGACGCGCTCCAGCGCCCGACGCACGCCTTCGGCTGCGGCCTCGACGCCGTCGGTCGCGGCGGCTTCCTGCACCACGTGGTAATGCAGCACCAAGAGGCCGCGCATCTTGTCCCAGGCGAGCTGGTTGGTGGTGTTGCACAGACTGGTGTCGCCCCGCAGCACGGCCTCGGCCACGCCGGGTTCCAGCAGATGCACGTCGCACAACTGGGCCAGCCGGGCGATCTCCAGGTCGATGGCTTCCAGCTCGTGGTTGAAGTTTTCGAAGGTGCTCATGTTCCGTTTCCTTGAATCGCGCCACCGCAAGACCGGCGCCGTCGCTGCATTGCAGCATACACCCGTTCGACCATGAATCACGACATCGACATCGACATCAGCGAGGAAGGCGGCGTCCGCTACCTGCACTTTGGCTCCGACTGGGTTCAGGGCGCGATGCGCATCCGCAAGCCCGACGCCCTCGAACTCGACTACACCCGCGAGATGATGGCCGGGCTGCTGCTGCGCGATGCGCCGTGGCCGGCCCGGGTGCTGCTGATCGGCCTGGGCGCCGGTTCGCTCGCCAAGTTCGTCCACCGTCACGTGCCCCAGGCGCAGGTCACGGTGGTGGAGATCCTGCCCGAGGTGCATGCGGTGGCGAGCCAGTTCTTCCGCCTGCCCGACGAGGATGCGCGGCTGCGCGTGGTGATCGGCGACGGCGCGGCCTTCGTGGCCGAGGACGAGACCCAGTGGGATCTGATTGCGGTGGATGGTTTCGACAGCAAGGCCAGCGCCGGCGCGCTGTCCGGGCAGCCGTTCTACGAAGCCTGCCGCGCCCGACTGTCGGACCGGGGCCTGCTGTCGGTCAATCTGTTTGGCCAGCTGCGGGGCTTCAAGACCCAGCTCCAGCGCATCCGCAAGGCCTTCGGCGGCCGGGTGCTGGCGCTGCCGGAGGTGGATAGCGGCAACGTGGTGGCCTTCGCGACCACCGGTGCACCGGTCGAACTGAGCCTTGCCACCCTGCGGGAGCGGGCCAAGGCGCTGAAGGATGCGACGGGGCTTGATCTCACCCCGACGATCCGCCGGATGGAGAAATCCGGCAGCTATCCGGACAAGACCGTCCGCCTGTAACTCAGCCCTGGCAGGCCGCGGCCCGCTTCGCCAGCACCGCCCGCGCCACCTTTGAGGCCGGCGGGCGACCCAGGCGTTCGCTGATCCAGCCTGCGGTATCCACCAGCGCGTCGAGGTCGATGCCGGTGTGGATGCCGAGGCCGTTCATCAGATACACCACGTCCTCTGTCGCCACGTTGCCCGACGCGCCCGCCGCATACGGGCAGCCGCCCAGGCCCGCCACCGCCGCATCGAACACCGCCACGCCCGCCTCCAGCGACGCGTAGATGTTGGCCACCGCCTGCCCGTAGGTGTCGTGGTAGTGGCCGGCGAGCTTGCCCACCGGCACCTGGCGCGCCACCACGTCGAGCATCTGGCGCGTCTTGCCCGGGGTGCCGACGCCGATGGTGTCGCCCAGGCTCACCTCGTAACAGCCCATCTGGTAGAGCGTGGCAGCCACGTCGGCCACCGCTTGCGGATCGACTTCGCCCTCGTAGGGGCAACCGAGCACGCACGACACATAGCCGCGCACCTTCACGCCCGCGGCCTGGGCCGCGGCCATCACCGGCTCGAAGCGCTTGAGCGAGTCGGCGATGCTGCAGTTGATGTTCTTGCGGCTGAAGGACTCGGACGCGGCGCCGAACACCGCCACTTCGGTCGCTCTCACCGCCAGCGCCGCCTCGAAGCCCTGCAGGTTGGGCGTGAGCACCGGGTAATCGACGCCCGGCAGGCGCTGGATGCGGCGCATCACCTCGGCGTTGTCGCCCATCTGGGGCACCCACTTGGGCGACACAAAGGACGTGGCTTCGATGGCCGGCAGGCCGGCGGCGCCCAGGCGGGCGATCAGCTCGAGCTTGGTTTCGGTGCTGACCACCTGCTTTTCGTTCTGCAGCCCGTCGCGGGGGCCCATCTCGACGAGGCGGACATGGGTGGGGAGGGTCATCGTGGGTGCTCCGTCAGGCGGTTGCGGCTTCCTGGAGGCCCAGGGTCTGCTTCATCTTCTCGCGGATCTGGAACTTCTGGATCTTGCCGGTCACGGTCATCGGGAAGCTATCCACAAAGCTGATGTAGCGCGGGATCTTGTAGTGGGCGATCTGGCCCTGGCAGAAGGCGCGCACCTCGTCTTCGGTGAGGCGCTGGCCTTCGCGCACGATGATCCACGCGCACAGCTCCTCGCCGTATTTCTTGTCGGGCACGCCCACCACCTGCACGTCCAGCACCTTGGGGTGGCGGTAGAGGAATTCCTCGATCTCCCGCGGGTAGATGTTCTCGCCGCCGCGGATCACCATGTCCTTGATGCGCCCGACGATGTTGCAGAAGCCTTCCTCGTCGATGGTGGCGATGTCGCCGGTGTGCATCCAGCCGGCCTTGTCGATGGCTTCCGCAGTCTTGGCCTCGTCGCCCCAGTAGCCGAGCATCACCGAGTAGCCGCGGGTGCACAGCTCACCCGGGGTGCCGGCGGGCACGATGCGGCCTTCGTTGTCGACGATCTTTACCTCGCAGTGGGGCTGCACGCGGCCCACGGTGGACACCCGGCGCTCGATCGGGTCGTCGGTGCCGCTCTGGAAGCTCACCGGCGAGGTCTCGGTCATGCCGTAGGCGATGGTCACCTCGCCCATGTTCATCTTGTCGATGACGCGCTTCATCACCTCGATGGGGCACGGGCTGCCGGCCATGATGCCGGTGCGCAGGCTGGAAAGATCGAAGCCCGCGAACTCCGGGTGATCCAGCTGGGCGATGAACATGGTGGGCACGCCGTAGCTGGCGGTGCACTTTTCTTCGGCCACCGCCTCGAGCACCGCGAGGGGCTCGAAGGCCTCGGCGGGATAGACCATGGTCGCGCCGTGGGTCAGGCAGCCCAGGTTGCCCATCACCATGCCGAAGCAGTGGTACAGCGGCACCGGGATGCACACCCGGTCGCCCGGCACCAGGCGGATCGCCTCGCCCACGAAGAAGCCGTTGTTGAGGATGTTGTGATGGGAGAGCGTCGCACCCTTGGGGTTGCCGGTGGTGCCGGAGGTGAACTGGATGTTGATCGGATCGTCGAACTGCAGGCGTTCGCCGAGTTCTTCCAGCTCGCCCAGCTCGTCGCGGTTGGGCGAGACGAACAGGTCGTCGAAGTTGAGCATCCCGGCGCTGTGATCAATGCCCATGC
Source organism: Zoogloea oryzae (assembly GCF_030161255.1). Classification (NCBI taxonomy): domain Bacteria; kingdom Pseudomonadati; phylum Pseudomonadota; class Betaproteobacteria; order Rhodocyclales; family Zoogloeaceae; genus Zoogloea; species Zoogloea oryzae. Next base: position 17,347 of record NZ_BSPX01000031.1, on the reverse strand, counting down.
GGATCACGATCTCCAGGCTCGGCAGCTTGTGGGCGCGCAGCAGGCCGGCTTCGCAGTGGGCGAGCTCCGGCGCCAGATCGGCGAGCATCGTCAGGTAATCGCTGCTCTTGAAGCTGGGCGACAGGATCAGCGCCCGGCAGCCCACTTTGTTGAGGGCGTATTCGAGCTCGCTGCGGCGGTAGGCGGGGTTGATGTTCACCAGCACCAGCCCGGCCTTGGCGGTGGCGAACTGGGTCAGCGCCCACTCCACGTTGTTCTGGGACCAGATGCCGATCCGCTCACCCGGCTGCAGGCCCAGCCGACGCAGCCCGCAGGCCAGGGCATCCACCTTCTGGCGCAGCTCGCCGTAGGTGAGGCGCACTTTCTGGTGGCGCACCACCAGCGCCTCGCGGCTGCTGTGGCGGGCACAGGCTTCGTCAAAATAACGGCCGATGGTCTGGCCGATCAGGGGTTTGTCCGACGCACCGTGGACGTAGCTCAGTCGATTGCTCATGTGTCTCCTCACACCCGATACTCGGTTTGCACCCGCCAGCTGTACCGCTGGTACTTGTAGGTCGGACTTCAGTCCGACGACCGTTGCCGGATTCGAGCGTGGATGTCGGACTGAAGTCCGACCTACATGCCCGATCTGCCGATCTCTGCAAGCACCAGCCCTGGCAGGTGCGGCGTGGCGAACGTCCGTCTTCGCGGCTCATCCGCCTGATCCGGCCGCAGCAAAATGCTGCAGTCCCTTACAAAAAAACCTGTACTGCAAAGCCCGATGGGGCAAAGGCCTGGTACAAGGCCTTGCGATCCGGGTTCTGCGCTGTGCAGGCGGGGCAGAAAGCCTCGCCTTCACGCTTTTCAGCCAGCCCCGCCCGCCCTGAAGCCTTGCGGGCGAAGCCTGATGCTTCGGTCGCAAAGCGCGAAACCCTGCGACCCGGGCAATAAACCTTGCGCTTGAAACCCACAGCCTTGCGCGCAAGGTAAAAAGCCTTGCCATCGAAGCCCGAAGCCTCGGGGTGCAAGGCTGAAAGCCTCGCGACCGTCCCGGAAAACCTTGCGACCCCGGCTCATATCCTTGCGGTGCAAGGCTTTGAGGCGTACGGCCGAGGCTCTGGGTTTTGCGGAGCAAGGCCCAAAGCCTTGCAGTCCAGGCCGCGGGCCTTGCCGCATCTGCCTCACGGCCCGCGGCAGGATCAGGCCGCGACCTCGAACTCCACCAGCTCGGCCCCGTCGCCCACCTGATCTCCCACCGCAAAGCGGAAGGCCTTGACCGTGCCGGCGGCGGGCGCGGTGATGGTGTGCTCCATCTTCATGGCTTCGAGGATCAAGAGCGGCGCGCCCTTCTCCACCGTGGCGCCTTCGGCCGCCACCAGCGCGATGACCTTGCCGGGCATCGGGGCCAGCAGGCCGCCTTCGGCACCGCCGCCCTCGCCGCCGTGGTGGAGCGGGTCCACCGCCGCAAACTGCCACGCCCGGCCCTGGCCAAACACGTGACGGCGCTCGCCGGCAACGATCACCGTGGCGGTGGTGCGCAGGCCGTCGAACTCGGCCCGCAGCAGACCGCGGGGGTTGAGGGTGCCGGAGATGTGGCTCACGCGGCCGTCCAGGGCCACATCAAAGCTGTTGCCGCGATGGGTGATCGTGAGGTGCTTTTCCACCTCGCCCAGCCGGTAGATCTTGCTGCGGCTGGGCGCGGCATTCACGCGCCAGCCGTCGCGCCGGTGCCAGGGCGAATCGGGTTCGCAGTGGCGGGCAGCCAGGCCCTGGGCGTGCTCGCGCTCGCGCAGCAGATCGGCCAGCGCCACGGCCAGCCAGGCTTCCCGGGCGGGCTCGACCTGCTCGGGGAAGAGGTAATCCTTCTCGCGCTCGATGAGGCCGGTGTCGAGATCGGCGTTGGCAAAGGCCGGGCAGGCGGTGAGGCGCGACAGGAACTCGATGTTGTTGGCGACGCCCACCACCCGGTACTCGGCCAGGGCCTGGAGCATGCGGGCCAGGGCACGGTCGCGGTTTACATCCCACACGATGAGCTTGGCGATCATCGGGTCGTAGAAGGGGCTGATCTCGTCGCCCTCCTCCACGCCGGTATCCACGCGCACGTGCAGGTTCTCGTCGGGCGGCGACAGGTGCGCCAGCCGCCCGGTGGAAGGCAGGAAGCCCTTGGCCGGGTCTTCGGCGTAGATGCGCGCCTCCAGCGCGTGGCCGTTGATGGCCAGCTGCTCCTGGGCCAGGGGCAGCGGTTCGCCGGAGGCCACGCGGAGCTGCCACTCCACCAGATCGAGCCCGGTAATCATCTCGGTGACCGGGTGCTCCACCTGCAGGCGGGTGTTCATCTCCATGAAATAGAAGGTGCCGTCCTGGTTGGCGATGAACTCGACGGTACCGGCGCCCACGTAGCCTACGGCCTTGGCCGCATCCACCGCGGCCTTGCCCATCGCGGCGCGGCGTTCGGCGGTCATGCCGGGCGCTGGCGCTTCTTCGAGCACCTTCTGGTGGCGGCGCTGCACCGAGCAGTCGCGCTCGAACAGATACACCACGTTGCCGAAGGTGTCGCCGAACACCTGGATCTCGATGTGGCGCGGGCGGGTGAGGTATTTCTCGACCAGCACGTGGTCGTCGCCAAAGCTCGACGCCGCCTCGCGCTTGCAGGAAGCCAGCGCGTCGATGAAATCCTCGCTCTTCTCGACGAGGCGCATGCCCTTGCCGCCACCGCCGGCCGCGGCCTTGATGAGCACCGGGTAGCCGATGGCGTCGGCCTGCACGTTGAGGAAGGCCGGCTCCTGGTTGTCGCCGTGGTAGCCCGGGGTGAGCGGCACCTGGGCCTTCTCCATCAGCTTCTTGGCTTCGGACTTGGAGCCCATCGCCCGGATCGCCGACACCGGCGGGCCGATGAAGACGATGCCGGCGGCGTCGCAGGCGTGGCAGAACTCTTCGTTCTCGGAGAGGAAACCGTAGCCCGGGTGGATCGCCTCGGCGCCGGTCTGCTTGGCTGCCGCGATGATCTTGTCGATGACGAGATAGCTCTCCCGCGCCGCGGCCGGGCCGATATGCACGGCTTCATCAGCCAGGCGCACATGGCGCGCACCGGCGTCGGCGTCGGAATACACCGCGACGGTCTTGATGCCCAGGCGGCGAGCCGTCTTGATGACGCGGCAGGCAATCTCGCCGCGGTTCGCAATCAGAATCTTGTTGAACATGCTGGTCTCCCCCGCCCCGGCACATGCCTGCCCGAAGCTGCTGATTCTGTAGGTCGGACTTCAGTCCGACATCTGTGTGTGTCTCGTTTGCTGTAGGCAGCGTTGTCGGACTGAAGTCCGACCTACGTCGACCTACAGGGCCTATTCGTTCGGCACCCACGCCGCCTGGCGCTTGTCGAGGAAGGCGGCGAGGCCTTCCTTCGCCTCGGGCGTGGCGCGCAGTTCGGCGATGCGGCGGGCGGTGTCTTCCACCACGGCGTCGCTCACCGGCTGGTCGGCCACCGCGCGGATCAGATCCTTCGCCGCTGCCTGGGATTTCGGCCCGCCCTGCATCAGCGCGGCAACGATCCCGGCTACCTTGGCGTCGAGTTCTTCCGGCGCGACCACTTCGTGGGCGAGGCCCAGGGCCTTGGCCTCGGCGGCGGAGATCCGCTCGGCGGTCTGGAAGTAGCGCCCCGCCTGACGGGCGCCGATGGCGCGAAGCACGTAGGGGCTGATGGCCGACGGGATGATCCCGAACTTCACCTCCGAGGTGGCGAAGCTCGCCGCCGTCGAGGCCACGCAGATGTCGCAGGCCGACGCGAGGCCCATGCCGCCACCGAGGGCCGCGCCCTGCACCCGGGCGATGGTCGGTTTGGTGAGCTCGGCCAGGGCCCGCAGCATCCCGGCGAGCTTGCGGGCGTCGGCGAGGTTTGCTTCCACCGACGCATCCGCCGCGCGGCGCATCCAGTTGAGGTCGGCGCCGGCCGAGAAGCTCTTGCCCCGCCCGGCGAGCACCACCACGCGCACGCTGTCGTCAGCGTCGAGCTGCCGGCAGGCGGCGGTGAGTTCGGCGATCAGCGCCTCGTTGAAGGCGTTGTGCACGTCCGGACGGTTCATCCAGATGGTGGCGATGGGGCCGTCGCGGAGGATTTCCAGGGTTTCATACATGGCGTTGAACCTGTAAGGAGTAAGGCGTGAGGAGTGAGGAGGCCGGATTCAAAGGAGGTGCGCTCACGATCGCCAGCGCACCAGGCCAAAACAAGGCCCTCCTCACTCCTTACTCCTAACGCCTCACTGCTTCTTACATTCGGAACAGACCGAACCTGGTCGGCTGGATCGGGGCGTTGAGGCTGGCCGAGAGCGACAAGCCGAGGATGCGCCGGGTCTGGGCCGGGTCCACCACGCCGTCGTCCCACAGGCGGGCGGTGGCGTAGTACGGGTGGCCCTGATCCTCGTATTGCTGGCGGATCGGCGACTTGAAGGCTTCTTCCTCGTCCTTGGTCCAGGCGCCGCCCTTGGCCTCGATGCCGTCGCGGCGCACGGTGGCGAGCACGCTGGCGGCCTGCTCGCCACCCATCACCGAGATGCGGCTGTTGGGCCACATCCACAGGAAGCGCGGGCTGTAGGCGCGGCCGCACATGCCGTAGTTGCCGGCGCCAAAGCTGCCGCCGATCAGCACGGTGAGCTTGGGCACCTGGGCGGTGGCGACCGCCGTGACCATCTTGGCGCCATCCTTGGCGATGCCGCCGTTCTCGTACTTGCGGCCGACCATGAAGCCGGTGATGTTCTGCAGGAAGACCAGCGGCACGCCGCGCTGGGCACACAGCTCGATGAAGTGGGCGCCCTTCTGAGCCGACTCGCCGAACAGGATGCCGTTGTTGGCGACGATGCCGATGGGCATGCCGTAGAGGTGCGCAAAGCCGGTGACCAGCGTGGTGCCGTAGCGCGCCTTGAACTCGTCGAAGCGCGAGCCATCGACGATGCGGGCGATCACCTCGCGCACGTCGTAGGGCTTGCGGGTGTCGGTGGGGATGATCCCGTAGATCTCGGACGGGTCGTACAGGGGCTCTTCGCTGCTCGCCAGATTGAGGCCCACCGGCTTCACGCGGTTGAGGGTGCTCACGATGCGCCGGGCGATGGAGAGCGCGTGGGTGTCGTTCTCGGCCAGGTGGTCGGCCACGCCGGAGACGCGGGTGTGCACGTCGCCGCCGCCCAGATCCTCGGCGGTCACCACCTCGCCGGTGGCGGCCTTCACGAGCGGCGGGCCGCCCAGGAAGATCGTGCCCTGGTTCTTGACGATCACCGTCTCGTCACTCATCGCCGGCACATAGGCGCCGCCGGCGGTGCACGAGCCCATCACCACCGCAATCTGCGGGATGCCCTCGGCCGACATGTTGGCCTGGTTGAAGAAGATCCGGCCAAAGTGGTCGCGATCCGGGAAAACTTCATCCTGCTTGGGCAGGAAGGCGCCGCCGGAATCCACCAGGTAGATGCACGGCAGCTTGTTCTGCTGGGCGATCTCCTGGGCGCGCAGGTGCTTCTTGACCGTCATCGGGTAGTAGGTGCCGCCCTTCACGGTGGCATCGTTGGCGACGATCATGCACTCGACGCCATTCACCCGGCCGATGCCGGCGATGACGCCCGCCGACGGGGCCTCGTTGTCGTACATGCCGTAGGCGGCGAGCTGGCCGATCTCGAGGAAGCCGGTGCCGGGGTCGAGCAGGTGATCCACACGGTCGCGGGGCAGCAGCTTGCCCCGGGCGGTGTGCTTGGCGCGGGCCGATTCACCGCCGCCGAGGGACACCTGGGCGGCCTTCTCACGCAGGTCGGCGACGACCTTGCCCATCGCCTCGGCGTTGGCCTGGAATTCGGGCGAACGCGTGTTGATGCTGGATTTGATGACGGTCATGGGGGCTCCAGGCTTACGCGGTCTCGGAGAACAGTTCGCGGCCGATCAACATCCGGCGGATCTCGCTGGTGCCGGCGCCGATCTCGTAGAGCTTGGCGTCGCGCCACAGGCGGCCGGTGGCGTATTCGTTGGTGTAGCCCACGCCGCCGAGGGTCTGGATCGCCTCGCCGGCCATCCAGGTGGCCTTCTCGGCGGAGTACAGGATGGCGCCGGCGGCGTCCTTCCGCAGGGTGCGAGCGTGGTCGGTCTTGTCACAGGCCTGGCCGAGGGCATACACGTAAGCGCGGTTGGCCATCCAGGTGGAGTACATGTCGGCCACCTTGCCCTGCATCAGCTGGAACTCGCCGATGCTCTGGCCAAACTGCTTGCGGTCGTGGAGGTAGGGCACGACGATGTCCATGCACGCGGCCATGATGCCCAACGGGCCGCCGCACAGCACGGCGCGCTCGTAGTCGAGGCCACTCATCAGCACCTTGGTGCCGTTGCCCACGCCGCCCAGCACGTTCTCTTCGGGCACTTCACAGTCGTCGAAGAACAGCGGGTAAGTGTTGGAGCCGCGCATGCCCAGCTTGTCCAGGTGCGAGCCGTGGGTGAAGCCCTTCATGCCCTTCTCGACGATGAAGGCGGTCATGCCTTTGGCGCCGGCCTCCAGATCGGTCTTGGCATAGACCACCAGCGTGTCGGCGTCGCCGCCGTTGGTGATCCACATCTTCGAGCCGTTGAGCACGTAACGGTCGCCCTTTTTATCGGCGCGCAGCTTCATGCTCACCACGTCGGAGCCGGCGTTGGGCTCGCTCATCGCCAGCGCGCCGATGTGGTCGCCGGAGATCAGCTTGGGCAGGTATTTCTGCTTCTGGGCTTCGGTGCCGTTACGGCGGATCTGGTTGATGCACAGGTTGGAGTGGGCGCCGTAGGACAGGCCAACCGAGGCCGAGGCGCGGGAGACTTCTTCCAGCGCGATGATGTGGGCGAGGTAGCCCATGTTGGTGCCGCCGTATTCTTCCGGGGCGGTCATCCCGTGCAGGCCCAGGTCACCCAGCTTCTTCCACAGATCGGCCGGGAAGAGGTTGTCCCGGTCGATCTCGGCCGCGCGGGGCGTGATCTCCTTGGCTGCGAAGGCCTGCACGGTGTCGCGCAGGGCCTCGATGGTTTCGCCGAGGTGGAAGTTCAGGCTGGGGATGTTCATGGGTTGTCTCCTCCGGTTTGTTCTGGGCCGAATCGTGTGCAATGCACCGTTCGAGTGCCCCGCAGCGTACGTGGTCAGCGGTGGCCGCGGGCGCCATCGTGGTTGCAAATCGTGCCACGCGATCATCTCAAGCGGTAAGATTTCGTCACCATGACGATCCGTACTCCCGACGCCCCGCCGCCGTCCCGCCCGGGACGCGCCGCCACGCCCATCGCCTTCATCCGCGCCATCGTGCTGGCCTACCGCCGGTATGGCATCGACCCGGCCGGCGCGCTCGCCAGGGCCGACATCGATCCGGCCGCACTCGACGATCCGGACGCCCGCGTCACCGCCGCCCAGATGGAACTCATTTCCGGCCACGCGATGCAGGAACTCGACGACGAGGCGCTGGGCTGGTTCTCGCGCCGCCTGCCGTGGGGCAGCTACGGCTTGCTGTGCCGCGCGTCGCTGGGTTCGCCCGATCTGGGCGTGGCGCTCAAGCGCTGGTGCCGCCATCACCGGCTGCTCACCGACGACATCGGCCTCACGCTGGCGGTGGATAGATCCGTGGCCACCCTCACGATCACCCCCAACCGGCCCCTGGGTGAGATGCACGAGTTCTGCCAGGTGACGCTGCTGCGCTACGTGCTGGGCTACGCCTGCTGGGCGATTGATTCGCGGATTCCGCTACTGGAGAGTTGTTTCCCCTTCGCCGCGCCGCCCCACGCCGATGCCTATGAACTGATGTTCCCCGGTCCGCTGCGCTTCGATGCGGAGTTGGCGGCGATCCGCTTCGACGCGCGCTACCTGGATCTGCCGATCCGCCGGGACGAGGCGGCCTTGCGCGCCATGCTCCAGCGGGCCCTGCCCCTCACGGTGCTGCAATACCGCCGTGACCGCTTGCTGGTGGAAGGCGTGCGGCGCTTCCTGCGCGATCCGGCCAATGGCGCCGCCACTGCCGAGATCGTGGCGGGCAGCCTTAACGTGTCGGTGCGCACCCTGCACCGGCAGCTCAGCGACGAAGGCTCGTCGCTCCAGCAGCTCAAGGACGAAGCCCGCCGCGCCCGGGCGATCGAGCTCCTCAACCGCAGCCAGCGCTCGATCAAGCAGATCTCGGCGCTGGTGGGTTTTCGCAACGAGAAGAGTTTTGCCCGGGCTTTCCGGGCCTGGACGGGGGTGCCGCCGCAGACCTTCCGGGATCGGAAGATTGCCTGCGACGCGGATGACAAGGGCAATCCGGCCGGGTAAAGATCACCGCATTCCGTCATCCGTGATGAATTTTACGGTTTATTGCAATTGAAATGTTGCACTGCAACCATACGGAGGCGTATGCTTCGATCTGTCTCCTCCACCCTCTCCTCCTTTGGTGTGGATTTAACCCGAGCGGCCTACGGCCCCTCGGGTTTTTCTTTTTCTGGCGCCGTGTGGGAAAAACCTGCTTCGCGGGCCGATCAGGCTGCCGGATCGGTGATCCGGTCGACCCGCGAATAGACCGAAAACCCGCTCCCCCGCAGCCACCCGACAAGGGTCAAGCCGGCTGCTTCCGCGTTGCGCACCGCCATCCCGGTGGGCGCCGACACTGCCGCCAGCAGCTGGATGCCGGCGCTGGCGGCCTTGTGGACGAGCTCGTGGCTGGCCCGGCTGGTGATGAGCACAAAGCCGGCCGCCGGGTCGATTCGCTGGCGACGCAAGGCGCCAATGAGTTTGTCGAGCGCGTTGTGGCGACCGACGTCTTCACGCACGAGATGGATTTCGCCATCAATCCCGGCCCACCCCGCCGCATGCACGCCGCCACTCTGGCGATGCAGCCCCTGGACTTCCGGCAGCGCAGCGATGGCGCGGGTCAGCGCCTCGGCCGGCACGGCAAGGGTTTCGGCCACCTTGGGCACCGGCAGGATGGCCTGCTCCAGGCTCTCCCGACCGCACAGCCCGCAGCCCGTGCGCCCGGCCAGCTGCCGACGGGTCGCCTTGAATCCCTGAAAACGCTCGGCCGTGACGCGCAGCTGCAACTCGATGCCGGCCGGCGTGGCGCTGATCTCCACCTCCAGCAGCTCCGCCGGGCTGGCGATGAGGCCTTCGCTGAGGCTGAAGCCGAGCGCGAAGTCTTCCAGATCGGTGGGCGTGGCGAGCATCACCGCGTGGGAGATGCCGTTGTACACCAGCGCCACCGGCACCTCCTCGACGACCGAATCCTCCACCCGCTCCACACCCTCCGGCCCGAAGCGCAGGGCCGGCACACGCATGAGCGCAGAAAAAGCGTCGCCCTCCTCCACCGTCACGCGTCCGGCCCCGCGGGAAGCAGCGCGTGCTGGTCGGCGTCGGTGCGGGTGAAGTCGGCCTGCCAGCGGGCAGGCTGCTCGCCCAGCGAGACCTGAACGGCGGTCACCTTGTACTCGGGGCAGTTGGTGGCCCAGTCGGAGTTGTCGGTGGTCACCACGTTGGCGCCGGAATTCGGGAAGTGGAAGGTGGTGTAAACCACCCCCGGCTGCATCCGCTCGGACACCCGCGCCCGCAGCCGCGTCTCCCCGGCACGGCTTTCGATGTGCACCCAGTCGCCGTCGGCAATGCCCCGGTCCGCGGCGTCCAGCGGATGGATGTCGAGCCGGTCCTCGCCGTGCCACGCGGTGTTGGCGGTGCGGCGGGTCTGGGCGCCCACGTTGTACTGGCTGAGGATGCGCCCGGTGGTGAGGATCAGCGGGAAGCGCCGGGTGACCTTCTCGGTGGTCGGCACGTATTCGGTGACGACAAAACGCCCGAGGCCGCGGGTGAACTGCTCGGTGTGCATGATCGGCGTGCCGGCGGGCGACGCGTCATTGCACGGCCACTGCAGGCTGCCGGCGGCATCCAGGCGGTCGTAGCTCACCCCGGCAAAGCTGGGCGTGAGCGCGGCGATCTCGTCCATGATCTCGGACGGGTGGCGGTAATCCATCGCCACGCCCAAAGCCTGGGCCAGCGCCTGGGTGGCCTGCCAGTCGGCCTTGCCGGAGAGCGGCTCCATCACCTTGCGCACCCGCGAGATGCGCCGCTCGGCGTTGGTGAAGGTGCCGTCCTTCTCGAGGAAAGACGCGCCCGGCAGGAACACGTGGGCAAACTTGGCCGTCTCGTTGAAGAAGATGTCCTGTACCACCAGGCATTCCAGCGAGCGCAGCGCGGCCTGAACGTGCTGGGTGTTGGGGTCGGACTGGGCCATGTCTTCGCCCTGCACGTACATGCCCTTGTAGCTGCCGGCAATCGCCGCGTCGAACATGTTGGGGATGCGCAGGCCGGGCTCCGGGTCGAGCGTCACGCCCCAGCGGGCCTCGAACGCCTCGCGCACCGCCGCATCGGCCACCGAGCGATAGCCCGGCAGCTCGTGCGGAAACGACCCCATGTCGCAGGAGCCCTGCACGTTGTTCTGCCCGCGCAGCGGGTTCACCCCCACGCCGGGCCGGCCGATGTTGCCGGTGGCCATGGCGAGGTTGGCGATGCCCATCACCATCGTCGAGCCCTGGCTGTGCTCGGTGACGCCCAGCCCGTAGTAGATCGCCCCGTTGCCGGCGCCGGCGTAGAGGCGCGCCGCGGTGCGGATGGCATCCGCCGACACGCCGGTGATGCCCGAGACGACCTCCGGGCTGTTCTCTTGCTGCAGCACGAACTCGCGCCACGCCGCAAAGGCCTCAGGCTCGCAGCGCTCGGCAACGAAGGCTTCATCCACCAGCCCCTCGGCGACGATCACATGGGCCAGCGCGTTGATCATCGCCACGTTGGTGCCGGGCCGGAGCGCCAGATGGTGCGCCGCCGCCACGTGGGGCGTGCGCACGAGATCGATGGCGCGGGGGTCGATCACGATGAGCTCGGCGCCCTGGCGGATGCGTTTCTTGAGCAGCGAGCCGAACACCGGGTGGCCGTCGGTGGGGTTGGCGCCGATCACCACGACCACATCGGCCGACAGCACGGATTCGAAATCCTGCGTGCCGGCAGATTCGCCCAGCGTCTGCTTGAGGCCGTAGCCGGTGGGCGAATGGCAGACCCGGGCGCAGGTGTCCACGTTGTTGTTGCCGAAGCCGGCGCGCACCAGTTTCTGGACGAGGTAGGTCTCTTCGTTGGTGCACCGGGACGACGTGATCCCGCCCACCGCCAGCCGGCCGTACTTGGCCTGGATGCGCCGGAACTCGCTCGCCGCGTAGGCCAGGGCTTCGTCCCACGACACCTGGCGCCACGGCGCGTCGATGCTTTCGCGGATCATCGGGGTGGTCACCCGGTCCGGGTGGGTGGCGTAGCTCCACGCAAAGCGGCCCTTCACGCAGGCGTGGCCAGCGTTGGCGCCGCCGGATTTGTCCGGCACCATCCGCACCACCTGCTCGCCCTTCACCTCGGCCACGAAGCCGCAGCCCACGCCGCAGTAGGCGCAGGTGGTGGCCACGCTGCGCTGGGCCTGGCCGGCGGCGATCAGGCTCTTCTCGGCCAGCGTCGCCGTCGGGCAGGCCGCCACGCAGGCACCACACGAGACGCATTCCGAGCCGAGAAATCCTTCGTCCGCGCCGGCCGTCACCTTCGATTCAAAACCCCGCCCGGCGATGGTCAGGGCGAAGGTGCCCTGCACTTCCTCGCAGGCCCGCACGCAGCGGCTGCACACAATGCACTTGGCGGGATCGAAGCTGAAGTACGGGTTGGATTCGTCCTTGGGCTGGGCGTGGGCGGCGTCGAAGTGGTTGTCGCCGGCAAAGCCGTAACGCACCTCGCGCAAGCCCACCACGCCCGCCATGTCCTGCAGCTCGCAGTTGCCGTTGGCGGCGCAGGTGAGGCAATCGAGGGGGTGATCGGAGATGTACAGCTCCATCACCCCGCGGCGTAGCTCGGCGAGCCTGGGCGACTGGGTGACGACGCGCATCCCCGCTTCCACCGGCGTGGTGCACGACGCCGGATAACCCCGCCGGCCCTCGATCTGCACCAGGCACAGCCGGCACGAGCCGAAGGCCTCCAGCGTATCGGTGGCGCACAGCTTGGGGATCGGGATGCCGGCCTCCGCCGCGGCGCGCATCACCGAGGTGCCGGCGGCTGCGACCACCTGCTGGCCGTCGATGGTGAGGGTGACGGTGTGATCCGACGTGACCGGCGGCGTGCCGAGATCGGTCTGGCAGTGGCAGCTCATTGCGCCTCCCCGGAATCAAGGCCGAAATCGGCCGGAAAATGCCTGAGCGCTGACTGCACCGGGAAAGGCGTCATCCCGCCCATCGCGCACAGCGAGCCGTCGGTCATCAGGCTGCACAGATCCTGCAGCAGCGCGACGTTGGCGGCCCTGTCGTCGCCGGCGATGATGCGGTCGATGACTTCCATGCCGCGGGTCGAGCCGATGCGGCACGGGGTGCATTTGCCGCAGGATTCCTCGGCGCAGAACTCCATCGCAAAGCGCGCCATCCGGGCCATGTCCACGCTGTCGTCGAACACCACCACGCCCCCGTGGCCGATCATCGCGCCGCGGGCGGCGAAGGCTTCGTAATCCAGCGGCAGGTCGAAATCCGCCGGCGGCACATAGGCGCCCAGCGGGCCGCCCACTTGCACCGCGCGGACCGGCCGGCCGCTGGCGGTGCCGCCGCCAAAGTCCTCCAGCAGCGCGCGCAGCGTCAGCCCGAACGCTTTTTCCACCAGCCCGCCCCGGCGCACGTTGCCGGCGAGCTGGAACGGCAGCGTGCCCAGCGAGCGGCCCTGGCCGAAATCCCGGTAGAACGCAGCCCCCTTGGCGAGGATCACCGGCACGCTGGCCAGGGTGATGAGGTTGTTGATGACCGTCGGCTTGCCGAACAGGCCTTTCACCGCGGGCAGCGGCGGCTTGACGCGCACCTGCCCGCGCTTACCCTCGATGCTCTCCAGCATCGCGGTTTCTTCGCCGCAGATGTAGGCGCCGCCGCCCAGCCGCGCCTCGATGTCGAAGGCCCGGCCCGAGCCGAGGATGTCGTCGCCCAGCAGGCCGGCCTCCCGTGCGAGCTTGAGCGCCGCGTTCACCACCCGCCAGGCGCGGGGATATTCGGAGCGCAGATAGACGTAACCGCGGCTCGCCCCCACCGCCAGCCCGGCGATCACCATGCCCTCGATCAGGCAGAACGGGTCGCCCTCCAGCAGCATGCGATCCGAGAAGGTGCCGGAATCGCCCTCGTCGGCATTGCACACCACGTACTTTTCAATGCCCGGCGCGCCCAGCACCGTGCGCCACTTGATACCCGCCGGGAAGGCGGCGCCGCCCCGCCCGCGCAGGCCAGAGTCGGTGACCGCCTGGATGATGTCCGAAGCCGTCATCGCCAGCGCCGCCCGCAGTCCGACCAGCCCGCCGTGGGCCGCGTAATCATCCAGCGACAGCGGATCGACCACCCCCACCCGGGCGAAGGTCAGCCGCTCCTGCTGCTTGAGGAAGGGGATCTCCTCCGTCGGCCCGAGGGCCAGGGGATGCGCGCCGCCGGTGAGAAAGCCCGCATCCAGCAGGCCCGGCACGTCGGCCACGTCCACCGGCCCATAGGCCACGCGGCCGGCCGGGGTTGCCACCTCCACCAGCGGCTCCAGCCAGAACAGCCCTCGGGAGCCGTTGCGCACCAGCTCGATCGACACGCCCCGGGCAGCCGCGCCAGCTGCAATCGCCAAGGCGACTTCCTCGGCCCCCAGCGACAGCGCGGTGGTGTCGGCCGGCAAATACACGCGCACACTCATCACATGTCCTCCCGCAAGCCGGCGAGCAGGCAGTCGAAGCGCGCCGCATCCACCCGCCCGATCACCTCGTCGCCCACCCGCAGAGACGGCCCACAGGCGCAGTTGCCCAGGCAATACACCGGCTCAAGGCTCACGGCGCCATCGGCGGTGGTCTGGTGATATCCGACGCCCAGCACGGCCAGCGCGTGGGCCTCCAGCGCCTCGCCACCCCGCGCCTGACAGGCCTCGGCGCGGCACAGCTGGATCACCTGCCGGCCCGGCGGCGAGGTGCGGAAGTGGTGGTAGAAGCTGATGACCCCATGCACCTCGGCGCGGGACAGGTTGAGCGCCTGGGCAATGGCCGTCGTGGCCTTCGGCGGCACCCATCCGAGTTCGTCCTGGATGGCATGGAGGATTGGCAGCAAGGCATCCTGCCGGGGCGGGTGGGCAGCGATCAGTCGCTGGACGATGGCGGCATTGGGCATGACGGGACGATGGGCCGGGATGGTGGGCAAACGGCATGATTCTACGCCCGGGAATTTCACCAGGTGGGCAGGATTTCACAGCCGCCTCAAAGCCACACAGAACCCGTTTCCGACCGCCGCCCTCGCCGTCGGTTGACCTGCGCCAAACCTTCGGCCAATCCGGATACCACGCCCCCGCGCCGGCGCCTATGCTCAAATTGCACCCACCGCCGGGAGTCCCGCCATGCCGGACACACCTTCCACCATCATCCGCGACGCCACGCCCCTCTACGATGGCGCCCGCGCCCTTCACGGCTATTTTCTGTACACTTGGTTCACCCACTTCCTGGGCGTGCTCCTGCACAACATCCAGCGCTGGCGCGCCGCCGGCCTGCTGGACGAAGACGGCCGCGCCAGCCCGGCCTTCCGGCAACTGCCGGTGGATTTCAACGCCCTCGACCTGGAAAAGCTGGCCTACTTCTGCGGCATCTACTTCTACGTCGAATCCGCCCACAAGCAGGCCAACTACCGGCTGATGCACGTCACAACCCGCAAGCGGGTGCTCTATCTGCGCGGTTTCGACTACGAAGCCGCCGTTGCCGCCAGCGACACCCTGGCAGTAGGTATAGCCACGGTCGATACCACTCGCTTCAACCATACGCTGAGCGAATTACTCGGCGCCGAGTTCGACCTCTTCAAGGCCATGAGCCCCAAGGATCTGTACTGGGAAACCATCGGCCCCCAACGCCATTTTTACGGCGACTACGCGGCGCTGATCCGCTCCGCCAACCAGCCGATCCGCTCCGTCCATCTCAACGCGCTGCACTGGAAGGACGACATCGCCCAGCTGGCCGGGCAGGTGGATTACTTCGTCGTGTACGTCTCGTCGATCACCGAGAGCGTGCTGTGGGAGATGCATCACCTCATCGACACCGGCCGGGCGCCGCTGACCACCGTGGTGTTCGACCGGCAGGCGATCCTCACCAAGAACATCCACGCCGATCTCTACAAGGACATCCCGGCGCTGGCCATCGGCCCGGTGCGCTGGCTGCCGTCCCGGGAGCGCAGCTCGGACGACGACATCCGCGCCTTGCGGGATGAGCTGGAAAAGGTCTTCACGGTGATCGATATCGAGGATCTCGACGCCGAAGCGCCCGCCCTGATGGCGCGCATCCGCGCCGCTGCGCCCGTCCAGCCCGACGCCCAACGCAACACCTGGCTCGACTTCCGCTTCTACCCAGCGCTTGACGACGCCACCCTCGACTACCTGCGCCGCCTCGACGACGCCCTGTGGGCCGAGGTCGAACCCGAAGCCGGCGCACCCATCGACGCCCTGCCCTTCCGCATCAACCAGATCCTGCTGCGGGTGTTCACCGCGCTGCTTTTCGGCCAGCACCGGGACGCCGGCTGCGCGCTGGCCGTGTACGCCGGGATCATGAAAACCCTGCTCGACCACTACACCGCCGCCGGTCGGGTCGAAGGCTTCGACTCGCCGGACGACTTCGCCAACGGCTTGGGCGCGCTCACCGACCACCACGCCACCGCCGCGGCGATCAGTTGGGCTTTTTTGTGCTCGGGCCAGCCCCACGAGTTTGGCAACTACACGGCAGCCGCCCGGGCCGATTACGACCGGCTCTTTACCGCCGCCCGGCAGCAGACCGAGGCCTTCCTGCGCGCCCTACACGCCACCTAACCCGCCATCAGCCCCGACACCCGCAGCACCCGACGCTCCACCGCCCGCGCCAGCACCGTCGAGGCGGGCGCGTCGGCCAGCGTGAACCACTGCCGGGCGCGGGTGATGCCGGTGTAGATCAGCTCGCGGGTGAGGATCGGGCTCAGGCTCTCGGGCAGCGCCATCGCCACGTGGGTGAACTCCGAGCCCTGAGACTTATGCACCGTGAGGGCGAACACCGTCTCCACCGCCTGCAGCCGGCTGGGCTGGACCCACTTGATGCCGTGGCTGCCATCTCCCGCCGGAAACGCCACCCGCAGCACGCCACCGGGTAGTTCCAGGGTGATGCCAATGTCGCCGTTCATCAGCCCCAGGCCGTAATCGTTGCGGGTGACGAGCACCGGCCGTCCGGCGTACCAGCCCTCCGCCGCCGGAATCAGCCCGTCCTCCTTCAACCAGCCGGCGATCCGCCGGTTGAGCCCTTCCACGCCCCACGGCCCGCGGCGCAGGCCGCACAGCAGCTGGAACTGCCCGTGGGCGGCGAGCACCTTCCGGGCCCAGTCGTCGATGGCGTCTTGCGCGGCGCCGACAACCGGCCGGGCATCGCGCAAGGTTTCGAGGTAATGCCGGTAGCCCAGCGGCCGCTCCCCGGCGTAGGCCTTGCCGGTGTCGCCCTCCACCACCAGCCGGCGCAGCGCGCGCTCGTCGGCGCCCTCGCCCACCGCCACGCGGGCGAGATCGGCAAAGCTAGCGTCGAAGCAGCCGGCGGCCGCGTCCACGTCGCCGGCGTTCACCGCCGCCGCGAGCTGGCCGATCCCGCTGTCGTGGCGGAAGCGGTGGCTGAAGCGCAGCATCGCCACCGCCTGATCGAGGGCCGTGCCGGCCGGGTCGAGGAGCGACGCGGGGATCGTCGCGCCTGTCACGTCGGCGATCCAGCCGGCGGTCTCGGCGGTGTAATGGCCTTCCGACGCCCGGCCGCACAGCTCGCCCAGCACCGCGCCGGCCTCGACCGACGCCAGCTGATCCTTGTCGCCCAGCAGCACCAGCCGCGCCCGGGCCGGCAGCGCGGCGAGCACCGCGGCCATCATCTCCAGATCGACCATCGACGCCTCATCCACCACCAGCACATCCACCGGCAGCGGGTTGCCCGCGTGGTGGCGGAAGTGGCGCGAATCCGGCCGGCTGCCGAGGAGGCGGTGGAGCGTCGTCACCTGCACCGGGATCGCCGCGCGCACGGCCTCGCCGTCGGGCAGCGCATCGAGGGCCAGCTTGGCCACCGCACCGGCGATGGATTCGTTGAGCCGCGCCGCGGCCTTGCCGGTGGGCGCGGCGAGGCGGATGCGCAGCGCACGTCCGGCATCGCCCGCAAGGGCAAGGGTCTGCAGCACCGCCAGCAGGCGCACCACGGTGGTCGTCTTGCCGGTGCCGGGGCCGCCGGTGACGATGGCAAAGGCGCTGCGGGCGGCCAGCGCGCAGGCGAGCTTCTGCCAGTCCAGCCCGTTGGCGGCAGGCGGAAACAGCGCGTCGAGCGCGGCACGC
>NZ_BSPX01000030.1:0-52463 GCF_030161255.1 Zoogloea oryzae | reverse complement strand
TGCACTCGACGCTGGGCTACCTGCCGCCCACGGCCTATGAACGGAAAACCGCAGTACAGCACCCTATCGAGGTGTCCGGTATTACTTGACCACTACACTGCCCTGCATCGCGCCAAGCACACCACCACCGCCAGGCCACAGACAAAAAAATCGGGCGCCGAAGCGCCCGATTTTCAAACGTTGAAGCCCGAAAAACTTATTCGGCCTTCTCGTTCAGCAGTGCCTTCATGGACAGGCGCACACGGCCCTTTTCGTCGGTCTCGAGCACCTTGACGCGCACGACCTGACCTTCCTTGAGGTAGTCGGACACGGCATTCACGCGCTCGTTGGCGATCTGGGACACGTGCAGCAGACCATCGCGGCCCGGCATGATGTTGATGATCGCGCCGAAGTCGAGGATGCGGACGACCGGGCCTTCGTAGACCTTGCCCACTTCCACTTCAGCGGTGATCGCCTCGATGCGGCGCTTGGCTTCCTGGGCACCTTCGGCGCTCACGGAAGAGATCGTCACGTTGCCGTCGTCGGTGATCTCGATGATGGTGCCGGTCTCTTCCTGCAGACCA
Organism: Zoogloea oryzae; assembly: GCF_030161255.1. NCBI lineage: Bacteria > Pseudomonadati > Pseudomonadota > Betaproteobacteria > Rhodocyclales > Zoogloeaceae > Zoogloea > Zoogloea oryzae. The sequence goes on along the minus strand of NZ_BSPX01000030.1, from coordinate 51,900 downwards.
CGGATCACCGCACCGCCCTTGCCGATCACGTCACGGATCTTCTCCGGGTTGATCTTCAGGGTGATCATGCGCGGGGCGAAGGTGGACACTTCACCACGGGCTTCGCCGAGAGCCGACTTCATCAGACCCAGGATGTGCATGCGGCCTTCCTTGGCCTGAGCCAGGGCAACCTGCATGATTTCCTTGGTGATGCCGAGGATCTTGATGTCCATCTGCAGGGCGGTCACGCCCTTGTCGGTGCCGGCCACCTTGAAGTCCATGTCGCCCAGGTGATCTTCGTCACCCAGGATATCGGTCAGCACGGCAAAACGGCCGCCGTCCTTGATCAGGCCCATGGCGATACCCGCCACCGGCGCAGACAGCGGGACGCCCGCATCCATCATCGCCAGCGAGCCGCCGCAGACGGAAGCCATCGAGCTGGAACCGTTGGATTCGGTGATCTCGGACACCACGCGAACGGTGTAGGAGAACTCTTCCTTGCCCGGCAGCACGCCAGCCAGGGCGCGCTTGGCCAGACGACCGTGGCCGATCTCGCGACGCTTGGGCGAGCCGAAGCGGCCGCATTCGCCAGTGGAGAACGGGGGGAAGTTGTAGTGCAGCATGAAGCGCTCGCGGTATTCACCGGCGACCGCGTCGATGATCTGCTCGTCACGGCCGGTGCCGAGGGTGGTGACCACCAGCGCCTGGGTTTCGCCACGGGTGAACAGGGCGGAACCGTGGGTACGCGGCAGCACGCCGACACGGATGTCGATCGGGCGGACGGTGCGGGTGTCACGGCCGTCGATACGCGGCTCGCCCGACAGGATGCGGCCACGCACCACCTTCGATTCCAGATCGAAGATGATGTTGTTGACGGTGTTGGTGTCGTATTCGCGGCCTTCGGCGGTCAGGGCGGCATGCACTTCGTCGCCGATGGCCTTCAGCTGCTGGGAACGCTCCTGCTTGGCGGTGATGCGGAAGGCATCCTCGATCTTGGCGGCGGCGATTTCGGTGACGCGGGCGATCAGGGCCTCGTCCTTGGCCGGGAGCTGCCAGTCCCACTCGGGCTTGCCAGCGACTTCAACGAGTTCGTTGATGGCGTTGATGGCGGCCTGCATCTGGGTGTGGCCGAACACCACACCGCCCAGCATCACATCTTCCGGCAGCTCGAGGGCTTCGGATTCGACCATCAGCACGGCGGTTTCGGTACCGGCGACCACCAGATTCATCTGGCTGGTCTGCAGCTGGGTGGCGGTCGGGTTGAGGATGTACTCGCCGTTGGCGTAACCCACGCGACAGGCGCCGATCGGGCCAGCGAAGGGGATGCCGGCGATCGCCAGGGCGGCGGAGGCGCCGATCATCGCCGGGATGTCGGCGTCGACTTCCGGGTTCAGGGAGACGACCTGGACGATGACCTGGACTTCATTGTAAAAGCCGTCCGGGAAGAGCGGGCGGATCGGACGGTCGATCAGGCGGGAGGTCAGCGTTTCCTTCTCGGTCGGACGGCCTTCGCGCTTGAAGAAACCACCGGGGATACGGCCGGCAGCGTAGAACTTTTCAACGTAATCAACGGTAAGCGGGAAGAAATCCTGGCCCGGCTTGGCATTCTTGGCGGCAACCACGGTCGCCAGCACAACGGTGTCGTCAACATTGACGAGCACGGCACCATGGGCCTGGCGGGCAACTTCGCCGGTTTCCAGGATGACGGTGTGGGAACCGTAGGTAAAACTCTTCTTGATTGCGGTAGGCAAGGGATGTCCTTTCATTCAATCGGCAGGCGGCAAACCACAACCGCGCGCGTAGCCGAGGTAAAAACGCCGTTTTTCTCTGGCGCACAGATATGACAAAGCCGGCGAAGCCACACGGACTTACACCGGCTGTGCCCATGACCAGCCCTGCGCGTTCGGCAGGATTGTCATGTTCGGTAACGAAGCTACTTCTATCCGCTTACTTGCGCAGGCCGAGGCGGGAGATCAGCTCACGATAGCTGTCGACGTTCTTGCGCTTCAGGTAGTCGAGGAGCTTGCGACGCTGGCTCACCATCATCAGCAGACCACGACGGGAGTGATGGTCCTTGACGTTAGCCTTGAAGTGGCCGGTCAGATCGTTGATGCGGGCGGTAAGCAGAGCGACTTGCACTTCCGGAGAACCGGTATCGCCCTTGGCGCGCTGGTAGTCGCCAACGATTTGCGCTTTTTGTTCAGTGGAGATTGCCATTGTTTAACTCGGTTAGTTGTAGCCTTGCGAAGCGCGCGATTATACCAACCGCGCGCAGGATTACTCAAGACATTTCATTGATTTCCGGTGGCCATCAAACGTGTCGGCACCAGCAGCCCGCCTTCGGAAAGCGTCCCCACACCGAGAAAACGCGTGCCGTCGTAGGCCCGGTACATCGCACCAACCACCCCCTCGATCCCCGCAGCCGACTGGCCGTGGGTGAAACTGCGGGTCTGTACGGCATCGAACGCGAGCTGCGGCAGATGCCCCAGCAACGCGTCCACCGACGCCAGACGCCCTTCCCTGTCCTCAGCCGGCAAGGCTTCGAGTTCTGCCAGCGAGATGCTGCCGTTCAGATCGAAAGGCCCGATCCGCGTCCGCCGCAGGGCGGTGAGATGCGCCCCGCAACCCAGGAATGCACCCAGATCCGAAGCCAGCGTACGCACATAGGTGCCCTTGCTGCATTCCACGCGCACCACCAGGCTGTCGCCATCCCGCGAGAGCAGGTCGAAGCGATGGATGGTGACCCGTCGCGGCTCGCGGGGAATCTCGACGCCCTCGCGGGCATATTCATACAGCGCCTTGCCGTGATGCTTGAGGGCCGAGTACATCGGCGGCACCTGTTCGATGTCGCCGCGCAGCCGGTCGATCGCCTCGGCAAGGGCCGCATCGGTGACATCCACCGGGCTGCGGGCCAGCACCTCGCCTTCGGCATCGGCAGTGGTGGTGGTCACACCGAGCAACACCGTCGCTTCGTAGGCCTTGTCGGCGTCGAGCAGAGTCTGGGAGAACTTGGTCGCCTCGCCGAAGGTGAGCGGCAAGAGGCCGGTCGCCATCGGGTCCAGCGTGCCGGTGTGGCCGCCCTTCGCCGCGTTCAGCAGCCAGCGGGCCTTCTGCAGTGCATTGTTGGAGCTGATGCCGGTCGGTTTGTCGAGGAACAGCACGCCATGCACGGCACGGCGCGGAATGCGTCGCTGAGGGGGCTTGGCCAAACGGGAAATTCCTGAAAAGGCACCGCAGACTGCGGCGCCTGAAGACTCAACGGGACGGATCCGGCGTGTCGGATTCAGGCTTCTCAGCCCCCTCCTCACCCGCATCGTCGGCGTAGTGACGGTCGGACTCGATGGCCTTGTCGATCAGCGCCGAGATCCGGTTGCCGGTTTCCACCGACGGGTCGTAGACAAAATGCAGCTCGGGCAGCGTATGGATGCGCACGCGGCGGCCGAGCTCCCGGCGAAGGAAACTACTGGCCCGACGCAGACCCCGCAGGATCTCGTCGAGGCCTTCCTGGCCGGTCATCGAGGTGAAGAAGACCTTCGCGTGGGCGTAGTCCGGCGTGAGCTCCACGTCGGTCAGGGTGATGAAACCGACGCGGGGATCCTTCACCTCAAGGCGGATCAGTTCGGCCAGTTCGCGGCGGACTTGCTCCGCCACGCGTTGGCCACGGGAAAACTCCTTGGGCATGGCTTAGAGCGTCCGGGCGACTTCCTGGATTTCGAAGACCTCGAGTTGGTCACCTTCCACCAGATCGTTGAAGTTGCGAACCTGCAGGCCGCACTCGTAGCCAAACTTGACTTCCTTGACGTCGTCCTTGAAGCGCTTGAGCGATTCGAGTTCGCCGCTGTGGATGACCACGTGGTTGCGCAGCACGCGAACCTGGGCGTTCCGCTTGACCAGACCTTCCAGCACGTAACAACCGGCGATGGTGCCGACCTTGGAGATCGTGAAGACCTGACGGACTTCGACCAGACCAAGCACCTGCTCGCGCTTTTCGGGGGCCAGCATGCCGGACAGCGCGCTCTTCACCTCATCCACGGCGTCGTAGATGATGTTGTAGTAGCGGATATCGACACCGAAGGTCTCGGCCAGCTTGCGGGCGTTGGCATCAGCACGGATGTTGAAGCCGATGATGACCGCACCGGAAGCCTGCGCCAGGTTGACGTCGGATTCGCTGATCGCGCCGACACCACCGTGGATGACCTGCACCCGGACTTCTTCGTTGGACAGCTTGACCAGCGACTGGGCCAGCGCTTCCTGGGAACCCTGCACGTCGGCCTTGATGATGAGCGGCAGCGACTTGACCTCGCCCTCGCCCATCTGTTCGAACATGCTTTCGAGCTTGGCAGCCTGCTGCTTGGCCAGCTTGACGTCGCGGAACTTGCCTTGACGGAACAGGGCGATTTCGCGCGCCTTGCGCTCGTCGGCCAGGGCCACGACTTCGTCACCGGCACCCGGCACTTCGGAAAGACCGAGGATCTCGACCGGAATCGACGGGCCAGCCTCATCGATGGGCTTGCCGTTCTCGTCGAGCATCGCACGGACACGACCGAAAGTTGCACCGGCCAGCACCACGTCGCCACGCCGCAGCGTGCCGGACTGGACCAGCAGGGTCGCCACCGGGCCGCGGCCCTTGTCGAGGCGGGCTTCGATGATCAGACCCTTGGCCATGCTTTCGCGCGGCGCGGTGAGTTCGAGCACTTCGGCCTGGAGCAGGATGGCTTCGAGCAGGTCGTCGACGCCGGTACCGGTCTTGGCGGACACTTCCACAAACATGGTGTCGCCGCCATAGGCTTCCGGAACCACGCCTTCGGCGATGAGTTCCTGGCGCACGCGCTCGGGGTTGGCGCCCGGCTTGTCGATCTTGTTGACCGCCACGATCAGGGGCACTTCGGCCGCCTTGGCGTGGTGGATGGCTTCCTTGGTCTGGGGCATCACGCCGTCGTCGGCTGCAACCACCAGCACGACAAGGTCAGTGGCCTTGGCGCCACGGGCACGCATGGCCGTAAACGCTTCGTGACCCGGGGTGTCGAGGAAGGTGACCATGCCACGCTCGGTTTCCACGTGGTAGGCGCCGATGTGCTGGGTGATGCCACCTGCTTCACCAGCGGCAACCTTGGCGCGCCGGATGTAGTCGAGCAACGAGGTCTTGCCGTGGTCGACGTGACCCATGACGGTGACGACGGGGGCACGGGGCTCCAGCGGCACATCCTTGTGCTCGACATTCTCCTCGAGGAAGGCATCGGGATCGTCCAGCTTGGCGGCGAGCGCCTTGTGGCCCATCTCCTCGACGACGATCATCGCGGTGTCCTGGTCGAGGACCTGGTTGATGGTGACCATGGAACCCATCTTCATCAGGGTCTTGATCACTTCGATGGCCTTGACGGACATCTTGTGGGCCAGATCGGCCACCGAGATGGTCTCGGGCACGTGGACTTCACGGACGATCGGTTCGGTCGGGGCGACGAAAGCCGTCGTTTCCTGATGACGGCCGTTGCCGCGACCGCCGCTGCGGCCACCGCCACGCCAGCCGCCGGCGCCGCCGGTGGTGTCGCCACGGGTCTTGATACCGCCACGACGCTTGGCGTCGGCGGGGACTTCCTTGCTGACGACCTTCTTGACATCCTTGCGGACGCCCTTGTCTTCGGTCTTGGCGGGCTTGTGCAGCGTGCCGGACTTCGGCGCGGCCTCACCTTCGATCTTCGCCTTCTCGGCGGCAGCGACGCGCGCCTTTTCGTCTTCAGCGCGCTGCAGCATCGCGGCGCGGGCACGGGCTTCACGCTCCTGCTTTTCCTTCAGATCGGCAGCCTGGCGGGCAACCAGTTCGGCGTGGCGCTGGGCTTCGCGTTCACGGGAAGCCTTTTCCTCGGCGCTCAGGATCGAACCGGCCACGACGCGGCGAACCGGGGTCGACGGACGAGTCTCGCCCTTCGGCTTGACGGGTTCGGACGGAGCAGCAACCGGGGCCGGAGCCTCGGGCTTGACTTCGGCGACGACGGGTTCGGGTGCCGGCGGCGGCGCCACGACAACCGGCTCGGGTTCCGGCTCGGGAACCACCTCGACCACGGGCTCGGGCTCAGGTGCCGGCGGCGGCGCCACGACAACGGGCTCCGGTTGCGGCACCGGCTCGACCACGCTTTCAACGATGGGTTCGACCACCGGCTCGAGCTGTTCGGCGGCAGTCGCGCCAGCCGGCGTTTCGGTCAGCGGAGCGTCGTCGCGCTTGATGAAAGTGCGCTTCTTGCGAACTTCGACCTGCACCGTGCGAGCACGCCCGGTGGAGTCGGTTGCACGGATCTCGCTGGTCTGCTTGCGCGTCAGCGTGATCTTCGACTTGGCTGCCGTCTCGCCGTGAGCGCGACGCAGAAAATCGAGGAGGCGAGTCTTGTCCTGCTCGGAGAGCAGGTCGGATTCACGCACCTTGTCGACGCCAGCCTTCTGCAACTGCTCGAGCAACACGGAGGCCGGCATTTTGAGTTCGCCGGCAAATTGTGTAACGGTTGTCTGTCCCATCTTGAACCTCCGGGTATTACTCGAACCAGTGCGCGCGCGCCTTGGTGATCAGATTCTTGGCCCGCTCTTCGTCCAGCCCCGACATTTCCATCAGTTCGTCCACCGCCAGATCGGCCAGTTCGTCGCGGGTATGAACGCCACCCTGGGCCAGTTTGGCGGCCAGGGGCTTGTCCATGCCCTCGAGGTCCAGAAGGTCCTCGGAGACGGTTTCCAGCTGCTCTTCGGTGACGATGGCTTCGGTGAGGAGCACGTTGCGGGCGCGATTGCGCAGCTCGTTCACCGTTTCTTCGTCGAAGGATTCGATTTCCAGCATTTCAGCCAGCGGCACATAGGCGATCTCCTCGAGAGACGAGAAACCCTCGTCGATCAGGATGTCCGCCACTTCCTCGTCCACGTCCAGCCTGGAGATGAACAGTTCGCGTACCGTATTGTGCTCTGCCTGGGATTTGCGCTCCGACTCGGCTTCGGTCATCAGGTTGATGGTCCAGCCGGTGAGTTCGGAGGCGAGCTTCACGTTCTGGCCGTTACGGCCGATCGCGATTGCCAGGTTGTTTTCGTCCACCACCACATCCATGGCGTGGGCTTCCTCGTCCACGACGATGGAAGACACTTCGGCCGGCTGCAGCGCGCCGATCACGAACTGGGCGGGCTCCGGCGACCACAGCACGATGTCGATGTTCTCTCCGCCGATCTCGTTGCGCACCGCGGTGACGCGGGAGCCACGGAGGCCGACGCAGGTGCCGATCGGGTCGATGCGCGGGTCGTTGGACTTCACGCCGATCTTGGCGCGCAGGCCGGGATCGCGGGCGCAGGCCTTGATCTCCAGCAGACCATCGTCGATCTCGGGGACTTCCAGTTCGAACAGACGAATGACGAATTCCGGCGCGGTGCGCGAGAGGATCAGCTGCGGGCCGCGGGCGCCGCGATCGATGCGCAGCAGGTAGGCCTTGACGCGGTCGCCCACGCGCAGGTTTTCCTTCGGGATCATCTGATCGCGAGGCAGCACGGCTTCGAGGCGACCCACTTCGATGATCGCGTTGCCACGCTCCATGCGCTTGATGGAGCCGGAGATGATGAACTCCTTGCGCTCCAGGAAGTCATTGAGGATCTGCTCGCGCTCGGCGTCGCGGACCTTCTGGAGGATGACCTGCTTGGCAGCCTGGGCACCAATGCGGCCGAAGTCGATGGGCTCGAGGCCTTCCTCGACGTAGTCGCCCACCTGGATCTCCGGGTATTCTTCGCGAGCGTCGATCAGGCCCATCTGGGCTTCGTCGTTCTCCACGTCCTCGTCGGGCAGCACCTGCCAGCGACGGAAGGATTCGTAATCGCCGGTTTCCCGATCGATGGAGACGCGCACATCGGCGTCGTCGTTGATGCGCTTCTTGGTTGCCTGGGCGAGAGCGGACTCGAGCGCCGAGAAGACGATCTCCTTGGAGACGTTCTTCTCACGGGCAAGTGCATCAACCAACAGCAAAATTTCGCGGCTCATACCTGCAAACCTCCAAATTCCTTAAAACCTGGGCACCAGGCGGGCCTTTTCGATATCTTCAAACGGGATCGCCATCGATCCCTTTTCCGTTTCCAGGGTGACGACGCCATCTTTCAGGCCCTGCAGCACCCCGGCAAAATTACGCTGATTGGAAATGGGCATGGCGAGACGGACCTGCACCTCCTGACCGGCGAAGCGCTCGAAATCGGCCGGCTTCTTGAGGGCCCGATCCAGACCGGGCGACGACACCTCAAGGCGGTCGTATTCGACGTTCTCGACTTCGAAGATCCGGGTCAGCTGATTGCTCACGGTGGCGCAATCATCCACCGTGATGCCGTTCGGCGAGTCGATGAACACCCGCATCAGCCGGCCACGGGGAGAGGTCTCAAAATCGACCAGCTCATAGCCAAGACCTTCAGCGGTCTGCTCGATCAGTTTCAGCAGCTCCATGCCCACACTTCCTAAACCACAAATAAAAAATGGGCGAAACGCCCATCCCTGTTAATTCGACCGGATGTCGGCTCTTTCGAGCCGATTCGGTTCCTTCGAACCGATAAAACGTGCTAAGTATAGCAGCCCGCCGAGGCGGGCGCAATTTCCACCCTCAAAACAAGTCGTGCACTAGCCCGGGCGACGCGCCGGGCGGGCCGGTTTGCGGGCTTTTCCGGGTTGCCCGACAGGCTTGGGAAGGCCAGCGAGGGCGCATACATCCTCGACCGCCATGTCTTCCCACATTCCGCGCTTGAGGCGCGACGGCAGCACCACCGGCCCGTAGCGCACGCGCATCAGGCGGCTCACGGTGAGGCCCATCGCCTCGAACATCCGGCGGACTTCGCGGTTGCGGCCTTCCGACAGGGTGACCCGGTACCAGTGATTGGCGCCTTCGCCGCCCGCGTCGAGCAGGGTGTTGAACTTGGCGGGGCCGTCTTCGAGCTCGATGCCGGCCAGCAGCGCCTGCTTCTGGACATCGTCGAGCTCGCCCAGCAGCCGCACGGCGTATTCCCGGTCAAGCTCGTAGCGGGGGTGCATCAGCTTGTTGGCGAGGTCGCCGTCATTGACGAACAGCAGCAGGCCGGACGTATTGAAGTCGAGCCGCCCCACCGCGATCCAGCGCCCCTTGCGCAGGTTGGGCAGGCGATCGAAGACAGTCGGACGGCCTTCGGGGTCGTCACGGGAGACGATCTCGCCTTCCGGCTTGTGATACAGCACGACGCGCGGGATGCGCGGCGCGAAGCGCAGCGGCATCAGCTTGCCATTGACCCGCACCCGATCGCCGGGGCCGACCTTCTGGCCCACATCGGCGGGTTCGCCATTGACCGAGATGCGACCGGCGACGATCCACTCCTCGATCTCCCGACGGGAGCCGATGCCGGCCGCAGCGAGCACCTTGTGCAGGCGCTGGGGCTCGGTGTAGGTGGTGTCCTGGGGCTTCTTGCGGCGCTCGCCCTCGGCTGCCGGCGGCAGTTCGTTGCTGACCAGCGGATAGCTGTCGTCGCCACCGCCGAAGCCCACGTTGCCCTGACGCTTGGCACGCCAGTTGCCGCGGCCAACGCCCAGATCGGACAGGCCGATCGCCGAGGCGTTGCTCTTCGGCTGACGGAAGCCGTCGTCACGCTCGGCGCGGGGTACGCGACTGCCGTCGCCCTCGGGTCGACCGCGGCCACGGCGTCCGCCCTGGGGCTGACCTGCTGCGGCGCCCTGGGGGCGCGGGCCATTGCCGCCGGGGCGGGCAGGACCGCCGGGCTTGCCGGTCTTAGCCCTGAACGGCTTGTTCTTCGGTTTTTGGGAGGTCGACAAGATCCATGATCCTCAAGAAGTCGATTTTTTGTGAAGTACATCGAGGTACATACAAGCCGCCTAAAGCGGAACAATCACAAAAAATCATGGTGTTACTTATAAATCGGCGCCCGCTTAACATCCAGAATGGTACATTGAAGCAATCGAAACGCGCGTACACGGCGCGTACACCGACGAAATTCCAGGGCCCAAACGGTGACCGCCATCAACGAATCATCAACTGACAACCGGGCACAGCCTTCGCGAGTGCGGCTCACGCTGGATCGCATCCGTCGCTTCACCTGCCCGCCGGACAAGGCTCAAGCCTTCCTCCGAGACCTGATCGCACCGGGGCTTGGCATCCGCGCAACGGCCGGTTCCAAATCCTACATCTTCCAGTCCAAACTGAAGGACGGCCGGACGGTGCGTATCACCATCGGCGACTGGCACACGCTGGACATTGACCAGGCGCGAGAAGCCGCACGACAACTTCAGGTGGTAGTGGATCAGGGGAAAGACCCCCGTCAGGAGAAGCGAAAGCAGACCGCCGAGGCCGTCGCACAGCTCGAACGGGACCGCCTGACACAGGCGCCCGCACTCGAAGCGTGGGCGCATTATATCCATGCGCGCCGCCACCATTGGGGAGAAGCGCACATTGCCTGCCATGAGGACGCAGCCAAGCCCGGCGGCGAGCCCCGCCCCCGCGGCCGGAAGGGCCTCACACAGCCCGGCATTCTTCGCACCTTGCTGGAGCAGCCCCTAAGCCAACTCCGGGCGCCCACCATCGAGACCTGGCTTAAGGCAGAGGCCGCTGTGCGCCCCACCCGCGCCCGGCTGGCCTACAGCATCCTGCGCGCGTTTCTCAACTGGTGCGCCGAGACGGACGAATACCGCGACCAGGTCGACCCCACCGCCTGCACCACCAAGGCTGTGCAGCAAGAGCTGCCGAAGAAGAAGGCCAGGAAGGACGCGCTACTACGGGAGCAACTCGCAGCGTGGTTTCAGGAGGTGCAGCGCCTGCACAGCCCCGTGGTGTCGGCCTACCTGCAGGGCGTCCTGCTGACCGGTGCCCGCCCCGGGGAACTGTGCATCCTGAAGTGGGATGACGTGGACTTCCAGTGGAACAGCCTGACCCTGCGCGACAAGGTTGAAGGGGATAGGACGATACCCCTCACGCCCTACTTCGCTGCCCTGCTGCGCAACCTGAAGGCCAGGAACGAGACACCGCCCCGGCAGCCCACCCGACTGAAAAAGGGTCACCAGGAAGAGGCCGCCGCCGCGGCTCCGTGGAAGCCCTCCCCCTGGGTGTTCAGCAGCTCGCAATCTGCAACCGGCTGGCTGCAGGACCCGAGCAACCAACACAAGCAGGCCTGCCGCCGTGCGGGGATCGAACACCTCACGCTGCACGGCCTGCGCCGCAGCTTTGGCTCCCTGGCCGAATGGACCGAAACCCCGGCCGGCGTGGTAGCGCAGATCATGGGGCACAAGCCCAGCGCCACCGCCGAGAAGCATTACCGGGTTCGGCCGCTCGACCTGCTGCGCATGTGGCACAGCAAGATCGAGGCGTGGATGCTGGAACAGGCCAGGCTTGAACAATCGGCAGGCTCGCAAGCGCCAGCCCCCCGGGCGGTGGCCTGAACCGTCCCAATGGATTACACTCTAAACGATGCTCACCGTTGCCGAACTCTCCGAGTACATGCGCACCGCCGACAAGCTACTCAGCGCTGCTGAGCGGCAGGACGTTATCCGCTACCTGGCAGAGAACCCCAAAGCCGGCGACCTCATGGAAGGCACGGGGGGCGTGCGCAAACTGCGCTGGGGGCGAGGCGGGCAAGGCAAGAGCGGCGGGGTGCGCGTCATCTACTACTTTCACGATGAGGCCATGCCCCTGTATCTGCTGACGCTGTTCGCCAAGGGCGACCGCGCCAACCTGAGCAAGGCTGAACGCAACGAGCTGGCAGACCTGACCGCCTTGCTCGTGAAGGCATGGAAAGGAAAACGACTATGAGCACCGCTTTTGAGAGCATCAAGCGCGGGCTGCTGGAGGCCATTGAGCACGCCGAAGGCCGCGCCCCCGAAACCCGCATCCATCGCCCCAAGCCGGTGGACGTGAAGGCACTTCGCGCAAAGGTGGGCATGACCCAGGAGCAATTCGCCGCCCGCTTCGGCTTCTCCACCGCAACCCTTCGCCACTGGGAACGGGGCGACCGCGCCCCGCACGGCCCCGCCCTCGTGCTGCTGAATGTCATCGACCACAACCCCAGAGCCGTGATCGAAGCCCTCAGTGCATGACGGTCCGCGTAGGGCCGGGGTACAAACATGCGGCTAGGGCACAGGCCGAACGATCATGCCGCGCCTAGCCTTTGGCCGGGCGAAAAGTCGGACACCTTCACCGGCCTGGCGCGGCATCGCGATGAAGGAACGCCACGAAGGGGCGGACCATGGTGAAACTCACTCCAGAGAAACAAACGGAAGTCGATCAGATATTTTCAAAGATATACGCGGGACTGCCACCAGAGGCAAAAGCTAAGATCGATCAGATCAAGGCAGAGGGCGCCCAAGAAATCAGAGATCTCGAAAGCGAATTTGAAGCCCGCATCAAGCAACTCGAAGCGGGCGGTTGCCGACTTATCCCCATCGCGGAGTTAGTCTGGGGAGCAGCGTTTGCCGCACGTCGGGCAGAGCCCTTGGAGTCACGCAAGGATCTGGCCTCTTACGAGTCTGGAAGGGCTTTCATTCGGGCAATCAAGGCTGCCCTCTTAGACGGAAGCCTTGTTGCCCGCGAACAGGGCAGCGGGATTCCCATAAGTGATCGCGCGTGGTGCCTGGAGAACGACACCCTCTTGTCACTGCCGAAAATGATGCCTCATGACCGGCTGATGGTTCGAACAGATGAGGTAAGGGCTTGGCTCGAGAAAATGGGTATCGCCATTGACGCTCTACCCCTTGTGCAACTGGCGCAGGAGGGAATTACATCGATTCCGCGGGCCCCGACCAAAGCCAAGCCGGAAGAGCTGGCCGGCGAGCAGGCGGAGATTGATCGAAAAGAAACCGGCCCTGCGCGCACGCTCAAGCCTGAAGAGTCACCAGAGGAGCGAGGGGAACGACTGAGGAAGAGGGTCGAAGAGAAGAAAGCCGCCGGAGTCAAGGCGTACCTAAAAGAGGTAGCCGAAGAGGAAAAAGTATCCATATCGACCCTCAAGCAGATTGTGACAAAGGCGAGGAAAAGGCGCGATAAACAGTAAGACGGAGCACGTAGACGTACGTCTACTTGAACTAGACGTACGTCTGCGTCTAACGCCAACCAGAATTAAAAACAAGCACTTATAAAATATCGAAGTAGACGTATTGCTAGACGGACCTACGTCTAGCGCAGAGTGCCCCCACTACTTGAATGTACGTGGGTGCCAAAATGCAAAAAGCCTCCGGGTCCGCCTCAACCCCTTCCGCCCCCTGCACACTCTCTACCGCTGAATTCGCCAAGCTGCATGGCATTCAGCCGCGCTCTGTTCGCCAGCGCGTGAGCGATACCGGCAGCTACTACGGCATTCGTCCGCAGAAGCTGGCCAACCGCCGGCTTCTCTGGCCCGCCATCCGTGTGACCCTCGACGCCTGATCGAGGCCAGCGCCGTGTCCCCCTTCCGCGCCATCGCCGCCCGCTGGCTTCCGCTCGCCCGGAAGGCTGCCGGGCTGGCCGACGTGCCCGCCTCTGCCTTCGGCCGGGCGTGGGACAAGGGCACGCTGCGGGATAGGCGCATGCTGGCGACGATTGCCCGGGTGCCCATCCCCGAGGACGTGGCGGCGCTGCCGTGGCTGAAGATTCCCGCCGCCCTGCGCCAGGTGATCATGCTGCGCGCCAGGGAGATGCAGGAGTGGCTGGGCGCCTTCTGCGCTGAGCCGGAAGGCGAGGAGGCCGGGCAATGACGTGCCGCCGAGCCCGCCCTTCGCGCCTCCGCACCCAGCCCCCGTGGCGGCCCACCGCCGGCCGCGCCGGCACGCGCCGGGCGGATGAAGAGTTCGTCGCCTACTGCTTGGCACCCATCCCTTCCGAATGGCGCCCGGAAGTGGCTATCGAATATGAGTTCCGGCGTACCGCCAAGGGTGAAACCGCGGCCAACACCTGGCTTCGGGAGATCGGCGAGCGCCTGCGCACCTTGCCCCTGCCGGTGCCCCTGCCTGCCACCGACGACGACGTGCAGGCCAAGGCCGATCGCCTCGCACGCCAAGCGTTTGAGCGTCAGAGCCCCAAGAGGGCCGCGAACGCCTCGAACGGTGCTTCCCTGATCGGCACCTATCTGGCCCTGTGCGCCTTCTGCACCGACAACTTCATCGAGCCGCCCGCCGTGAAGGACGGCACCGTCGAAGAGGTGCAGGGAGCCGTCGCCCGCATGGTCTGCCGCAAGTGGTGGCGCCGCCAGGTGGGCCGGCTGCACCAGCGCACCAAGGAGGCCTGCGCGATCGAGCTTTTCGGGATTGTGCATGCCAAGAAACAGAAGTACGTCACCAACGCCAACGTGCGGCGGTGGGAGCGGCAGAAGCGCCGCAACGCGGCGTATCTGGAGGGGCTGGAAGCGGTCAACCAGCACGACTACGCGGCGACACTTGCCGAGCTGGCCGAGAAGAGCACCGCAAACCCCGCCATTCGCCGCGGCGAGCTACTCGCCCGCGCCCGGGGCTTTGAGGAGATCGCCCGGGGCCTGGAGCACACGGCCTTCTTCATCACCGTAACCTGCCCCTCTGCCATGCACGCCAAGCGCGCGGTGTACCGCAAGGGGAAGCCGGTCCGGGTTCGGGACAACCCTTCCTTCGACGGCACCACGCCGCGGGAAGCACAGCAGCACCTATGCAAGGCGTGGGCGAAGACCCGCGCTTACCTGCAGCGCCGGGGCATCCGCCTGTATGGCTTCCGGATCGCCGAGCCCCACCAGGACGGCGCGCCCCACTGGCATCTGCTGCTGTTCATGCCGGCGGCCGCCGTCAAGCCGGTGCGGGAGGCCGTCACCCGCTACTTCCTGACCCAGCACAGCCCGGACGAGCCCGGCGCCGTGAAGAACCGGGTGAAGTTCGTGCCGATCAAGATGGACGCGACCCATTCGGCAACAGGCTACATCCTGAAGTACATCGCCAAGAACATTGACGGTTACAAGGTGCAGCAGGATCTGTTTGGCGACGATGCTATCGAGGGCGCTGCGCGGGTGAATGCGTGGGCGTCCACGTGGGGCATCCGGCAGTTTCAGCAGATTGGGGGCGCCCCGGTGGGCGTGTGGCGCGAGCTGCGCCGCATGGAAGCCGCGCCCGAGCATACCCCCCTGATCGAGACCGCCCGCCAGGCCGCCGACGCGGGCGACTGGGCAGGCTACGTGAAGTGCCAGGGCGGGCCGGCCGTGGCCCGCAAGGATCTAGCCGTTTCACTGACGAAGACCCGCCCCGGCGAACGCTGGTGCCCGATTGCGCAGGCACCGGAGCCCGCCCCCCTCACCCGCTACGGTGAAACCCGCCCCGCCGGCGTGTACGGCGTACTCGATACGGCCAAGGATCGCGCTTTCGAGAGCCGCCGATTCAAGTGGGAGATTCGCCGCGCAACCAGCACGGACAAAGCAAGGCCCGCCCGGGCCGCCGCGCCTTGGACCCGTGTCAATAACTGTACGCCTCAACCCTCCGGCGCCTGTGCCGGCGTGCCAAGCGCCGCCCTGGATGGCTTCGCCGACACCTGGCCGGCGCCCGCCGCCGGCCTTTCACTCTTCTCCGCCAGCCCGGTCACCCCTTCGACCGACTGGTTTCCGCCCCCCGACCACTACCCACCCGAGGACTTCAACCATGTTTGACCCCACCACCCCCGCCAACGCCGACGTGCAGGCCATGCGCGTCGAGCTCTTCGTCGCCGAGAAGCGAGTAAGGGATCTGCGAGAACAGCTCAAGCAGGCCGGCGACGGCGCCTTCGTCGCCCAGCACGATCGCGAGCAAAGCGGCTCCACGGAAATCGACTGCCTCTGAATTCCACGAGAAGGAAATTCAATAATGACTTACGCATTAAAACCCGAAGCTATCCAGCAACTCGACGCCTACATCGCCGAGGTGAAGAAGATCAACGGCGCCTCGGGCTCCGAACGCGCGTTCACGGTTAATCCGACCGTCGCGCAAAACATCGAACTGAAGACGCAAGAAAGCTCGCATTTCCTGAGCCTCATCAACATCGTTCGCGTCGATGAGCAGGCGGGAGAAAAGATCGGGATTGGCGTCAACCAGCCCATCGCGTACCGCACCACAGGTATGCGGGAGCCTGTCGATCCGACCGTTTTGGATTCGTCTGGCTACGTTTGCCGGAAGACGGACTTCGACACCCATATCACCTACCAACACTTGGATCAGTGGGCCAAGTCTCCGAATTTTCAGCAACTCATCCGTGATGCCATCTTGGGGCAGATCGCGCGTAATCGGATCATGATCGGCTGGAACGGGACCAGCGCCGCGGATACCACCAACCGCACCGTCAATCCCCGGCTGCAGGACGTGAACATCGGCTGGATCCAGAAACTTCGGCTTGCCGCTCCCGGGCGTGTCATGAGCGAGGCCATCCATGGAACGGGAAAAGTCCGAATCGGACTGACGGGCGACTACGTCGACCTCGATGCACTGGTTTTTGATCTCCTCAACAACATCATCGACCCCTGGCACCGGAACGCATTCGAGGCGCTCGGTTTCGTCGCCGTCATGAGCCGCGATCTGAACGCCGACCGGCTTTTCCCCCTGGTGCAGACGGTGAATCCGCCATCCGAGTTGATGGCCGCCGACGTGATCATCCGGTCAGGCAAGGCCGGGGGGCTCCCCGTCATTCAAGTGCCGTATTTCCCGCCCAATTCGCTGCTCATCACGCCACTCAAGAACCTGTCGATCTACTGGCAGAACGGCACCCGCCGGCGTCGCATCGTCGACAACCCCGCCCGTGATCGCATCGAAGATTACCAATCTGTGAACGAAGCCTATGTCATCGAAGACATGGGCCAGTGCGCGTTCGTCGAAAACATCCAGTTCGTCTGAACCCGAAAGGAAGCATCATGAACGAATCCACCAAGCCCATGTGCTACGGGGCCACCGATCTGAAGGCCTTGTTCCAGGCCATGCTCGAGCGCGACAGCGCCGCCAATTACGCGGACCTCCACACGAACGGGCAACGCATCCAGGCGCTGGGCAAGGCATACGCGAAACAGGAAAAGGTCATCGCCCGCGTGCGGGCGCAGCTTGCCGCGGCCGAGGGCAAGATCGAAGCCCAGGCCGTCGTGCAGCAGCTGCGCCTCGCGGAGATAAAGCAGGCGCTGGTGAAGGGCGAGCAGCCCGACCCGCAGCGGATGAAGGCCATTTCCGGGCGCCTGTCCGAACTCGAAGACGCGGACGAGGAATTCCCCTGCAGCACCGACGATCTGCGGGCGGTGCTGGTTGAGCTGGAAGGCGAGCTGAAGGCCATCACCGCGGAGCACCAAGAGGCCATGCAGCGCGGCCGAGATCTTGCACGCACTGCCGCGCTGGATGAGTTCGCCGAGCTCGAAGTCATCTATCAGCATCTGGTCGGCCAGCTGCAGCAGTGCATCGAGTTCATGTTCGTGCAAGCCGCCGTTGCCGGCGCCTTCTTCGACCCCGACACCCCCGAGCGGCGCCGTCAGTCTGGTGGCGATACGCGCAACCCCACCATGCTGAAGGCCGAGAACTACCGCACCCGCACGAGCGCGTTGATGGATGGCAATTACGCCCAAGGCCTGCGAGTCGACCCGCTCGCCGTGCTGGCTGCAGCCGAGGGCGACATCGAGGACATCGTCAAGCGGTTCGCCGACTTCGGCGCGCTCTCCATCACGCCCATCGGCACGCCCCGCACCACCGCGGAGGCCATGCAGAAGCGCGTGGCGGAGATCGAGAAGAACCGGCAGCTGATGGGCATCTGAGGGCCGGAGCCATGAGCATCGACTGCGAACAACAACCGTCCCTACGCCTGCGCTGCCCTGCCTGCAACGGTCCGGCGCGTGTCCGCAACAGCCAGGACATCTCGCCATCCACACGACAGCTCTACATGCAGTGCACGAACACGCGATGCCTGTGCATTTTCGAGAGCATCGCCGAAACGACCAAGGTGTTTGCGCCCTCGATGCTGCCCGAGTCCGAACAGAACCCGCAGATGCGTGCGATGCACAAAGGAAAACGGTTCGCCGCCAAGGCGAAGGACGGTGCCCATGCCCTGTCGACCGGCCCCGAAGAATCGGCGACGTGAGCGTGCACAGCCTCAGTGCACAAATCCGCAACGATTCGCACCGGCTCACCATGCCCACACCTACCACGCCGCCACAAGGCTCCCAGGACCTCGCGCAACCGCACAGAACGCCATCAATGAAGCGAGCAGGCGGGGCGGGGTCTCGACCGCGCGCGGCGGGGCGTGGCGGCCCTTACGGTGGCGCGAGCCACAACGCAGATTAGGCCCGCCGGGGCCGCAGGGGCGCCGCCTGGCGCACCCGGAACCCGGCAAGCAATCCAACCAACCCAAGGAACTGCAATGACTTCGACGACGAAAGCCGACCAGGCATCCGAACTGCACACCGTGCACCTCGATCAACCCGTGAAACGCGGCGAAACCGAGATCAAGGCGGTCACCCTGCGCAAGCCGCGCGCAGGCGAACTGCGCGGGGTCTCGATCTCCGATCTGTTCAACATGGAAACCTCAGCCCTGCTGAAGGTCATCCCCCGCATCACCACGCCATCACTGCTCGACCATGAAGCGGAACAGCTGGAAGTGTCGGATCTCGCGAAGATCGGCATCCGGGTGGCCGCGTTCCTGCTCCCGCAAGCAGACCAGGCCCACGCCGAAGCCCTCGGTCTGAACTGAAACCAGCCCGCCGGCAGGTAGCGCCTGCCGGCGCCATAACGAGAGAGACACCATGGACGCCCTTCGCCTTCGGATCGAACTGGAAGCCATCAACCGTGCCACCGGCCCGCTGCGCGACATCCTGAAAGGCAGCACGGCCTTGGGGAAGTCGATCAAGGAAACGAAGGCGCGCCTCAAGGAACTGGAAACCCAGGGCAAGCAGCTCGAATCGTTCAAGGAAGTCACCTCGAGGCTGAACGAGACCGGGGCAGCGCTCAACACGGCCAGGCAACGGGTTCGCGAACTGCGGGCAGAGATCATCGCCGCCGACAACCCGTCGAAGAACCTCACGGACAGCTACCGACAAGCACGGTCCGAAGTGCAGAAGCTGGAGCGGGCGCACGAGCGGGCCACCGACGCCCAGCGCCAAGCCAACGAAGACATGCGGAAAGCCGGCGTGCCCGTCGATGAGCTGGCACGTCGGCATGCCAACCTTGCGCGAGAAATCTCGGGCGCCAGAGCGCAATTGGAGCGGCAAGCCGGCCAGCTTCAACGCTGGAAGGACATCAAGCAACGCTACGACGCGACACAGGAGATGCGCGGCCATCTGCTGACGGCCGGAACCGCAGCAGCCGGCACCGCGGCGGCCGTGGGTTTGCCGATGCTGAAGACGGTAAAGGACTTCGCCGACCTGCAGACCGCCACCACTGATCTGAAGATCGCCATGATGGAGAGCGGCAAGATCGTCCCGGCCGAGTTTGAGCGCATCGCGGCCAAAGCCCGCGACTTGGGCGCCCGACTGCCCGGAACAGGACAGGATTTCATGCTCGCTGGCAAGGCGCTCGTCGAACAGGGCGTGAACTTCAAGACTATCGTCGATGGCGGCCTTGAAGCCACGAGCTATCTTGCCGTGCTGCTCAAGCTCGAGAAGGATCGCGCTGCTGAGTTCATCGCCAAGGCACGTGAGGTTCACGGGCTGCAGGACCGCGACCTGCCGGCCGGCGCAGACCTCATGCAGCGCGCCCGCTTCGGGTTCGGACTCAAGCCGGATCAGATCTACGAAGCCATGTCCTACTCGGGAACCGACATCAACATCAAGGGATTGGTCGGCGACCTGCAGAAGATGAAGGAGTACCTCGCTCTCCAGGGCATCGCCGCCGGGGTAGGCCTTGAGGGATCCTCGTTCGGCACCAACTTCGCCCACATGCTCAAGTCGATGGCGAACGTCAACAAACTGGACGATGCTCGGGGTTCCGAAGGCCGCTATGTGAAAGACCTGCTCGCATCCAAGGGCGTGAAGTTCGACTTCTTCGACGCCGCGGGGCAGTTCGCGGGTTTCGGCAAGATGGTTCAAGAGCTGGAGAAGCTCAAGCAGTTCAACCCCCAGCAGCAGGAACGCATCCTCAAGAAGCTCTTCGACACCGAAGGGGGGCGTCCGGCCGCTATCTTCCTGAAGTCCGGCATGCAGGGCTTTCAGGACGCCATCGAGAAGATGGACAAGCAGGCGTCTCTCATCGACCGGGTGAGCGAGGCCAATGGAACCCTGCAGAATCGATGGGATACGCTTGGCGGAGCGATCAACGAATTTTCGACGAAGGTCGGCGGCATTCTCTCCCCTGCGGTCGAACGCATCATCGATCTGGTCGGGAAGATGGTCGGCGGCCTCAACAACTTCATCGACGAACACCCGACGCTCTCCAAGGTACTGGTGTCGGGCGCGGCCCTCTTCACGGCCGTCGCCGGCGGGATCGGCGGGATTGCCCTTGCGGCATGGGGGATCAGCGGCCCCCTTTCCGTGCTGAAGACGGGATTCGAAATCCTCGGCGTGGGAAAGTACCTCCCCGACCTGACCAACCTCGGCAAGACGGTACTCCCGTTCGTCAAGGATGCCTTCCTGGTGCTGCTCAACGTCATCCGCGCCCACCCCGTCGGCGCCGTCATCGCCACCCTGGCCGGCGCCGCGGCTCTCATCTACTCCAACTGGGACAAGATCGGCCCGAAGCTGGCCGAGTGGTGGGAATCCCTCAGCAACTGGATCGCGGAGAAG
Source organism: Zoogloea oryzae (assembly GCF_030161255.1). Taxonomy (NCBI): domain Bacteria; kingdom Pseudomonadati; phylum Pseudomonadota; class Betaproteobacteria; order Rhodocyclales; family Zoogloeaceae; genus Zoogloea; species Zoogloea oryzae. The sequence continues at coordinate 31,257 of NZ_BSPX01000030.1, read as the reverse complement.
GTCAAGGCCATTGCGGACAAGATCGCCACCCTCAAGCAGGCCTTCGGATTCACCTTCTGGCAAACCGGTGCTCCCGTGGGCGGGACTGGTGTCATCGCTGCCCCTGGGTCGGCGCTGGTCAGCGCCCTTCCCCCGATCCGCACCTCAGGTGCAGGCAGCTTCAACTACACCAACGCCGCCCAGATCACCATTACGCCACATCCAAACCAGTCGCCGCAGGACATCGGCCAGGCAGTGAACCGAGCTCTCGATGAGCGGGACCGCCAGCGCGCCGCCCAACGTCGGTCGATCTTTGCCGACACGTACACCAACTGACCGCCAGCTCCATGCGCCACATCCACATCCGCCAACCTCGGGCCGGCGATCTGCTGGGCGTCTCAATCAAGGATCTGCTCGACATCGAAATGGGGGCCTTGATCCAGGTTCTCCCCAAGATCACCACCCCACGAATCCGGCGCAGCGAGGCCGAGCACGCGCCGCCCGCCGCATTGATCGCCCTCGGGGCGCGCGTTGCCAACCTGCTCATCGACGGACTACAGGAAGCCCAGCAGACCATGTCCGATGACTCGCTGAGGCTACCGCCGGCCGTTGAGGAGGCCATGGCCGACATCGCCACCGTGTTTCATTGGCCCATGGCCGAACTGCGCGCGCTCACCATTCCCGAATTGCTCACCTGGCACGCCAGGGCTCGCGCCCGCGCTTGCCCCGACGAACAGGACTGATGCATTCCGGGCCTTGACGCCCGCAAAATCGAAGCGCATCATCAGCCGCAGCTTCCGAAACAGAGGAAGCCGGGATTGGAACCCCGGAAAGCTCAGGCCTAGAAAGGCCGCGCAAGCGGTTTTTTTACGTCGATTGCATGGTGACGCCTGTTCAATGGCGGGCCGTGTGGGGCAGCCGCAAGGCTGGCCGGACCCTGAGCCCGGTAGTTCCAACCCCGCACGGTTCCGCCGCCCCCATTGGAACGGGAGCAGCGGAGAACAGACCACAAGCTCAGGAGCACCACCATGCGCCAATCCGCCTCGGGCACGCACGCCCACACCTCGGCCCCGACCGACACTCCGGCCACGCTCAGCACCGCCGAATTCGCCGCGCTGAACCACGTCAAGCCCAACACCGTACGGCAACGCCTGTGCGACACCGCCAGCTTCTACGGCGTCCGCCCGGTCAAGCTCGCCAGCCGCCGCCTGCTGTGGCCCGCGATCATGGTCACCGTCGATGGTCCTGTCGTCCTCCCCGTGGAGGGCGGTCACCATACTTATGCCGGCCCACAGCCCTTCCATCGTTTTCCGCTTCCGCCTCTACCGCGCCCTGCGTTGCGTTGTCGGCCCCTTGTTCGCCTTCCGACTCACCCTGGCCGGGAGGGCGCAAGCATGAACGCACGCGCGCCCCGCCGATTTCTTCAACTCGTGGTCGACAACACGGAAGCGGCTGCCCTACGTGCCCGAAACCTCCAACTCGCCGACGACATCGAAACCATCTCCGATATCGCCCGCGGCGGCCGGATTAGCACCTTCGCGTGGATTATCGTGAGGCCGAACGGAGAGACCGAACAGGGCATTCTCGGAAAGCAGGGCGCCGACCTAACGGGAGTCCTTCGCGGCGCCAGAAACCTGCAGAAGATCTTTCAGAAACGGATCGACGAAGGCGCCAACGCATCGCAAGGGGCGCGGTTATGAACGCATGCCAATTCACCCTTGGACCCTGGCGCCGCGCCGGGCACCGAGCCATTGCAGCAGGAACGGGAGAGAACAGAGTCACCATCTGCGAGGTCTTCTCGTGGGGAGACTGCACCGAGGCGGACGGAAACGAAGCGCTGATCGCAGCCGCACCTGAACTGCATGCTGCCGCTGCAGCAGTCTTCGACTTCATCGATGCCGGCTTCCTGACGGTTGGGATACTCGCCGAAGACAACCTGGAACGCGTGGCGGCCTGTGGCCGGGCAATCGACGCCCTTGCCGCCGCCCTTACCAAAGCGCGGAGCCCCCGCGGGGGTGCATCATGACTTCAGGGGAACAGCTCATTACGTTCAAGCGCACCGAGTTGGAAAGCCTGATCGGTGCCGGCCCCCTCGCCTTCCAGGCCTACGTGCTGCTGCGGTGGTGGATGGACTACCGGACCGGAATCACCGGGCGGCAGCGCCCCGTCAGCCTTGCCATGCTCGCCGCCTACTGCGAAACCCACACCCCGCGGGGCGCGGGCCTGCAGATCGAGAAACCCACCGAGAAGAGCATCCGTTGCGCCATCGACCGCCTACAGCGAATCGGCTTGCTGCGCCGGCTCGCCGGCACACGATTGGCTTTCAGCTTACCCATGGCCGCCATCGCCTCCGCTCGCCCGATTCAAACCGGGCACGGTGCGGGCAGGCATTCATCCACAGAACAGGGCGGCTCGGAAGCCAAGCGGAGAGCGACTTACAGGCCCATACAGGGCATGCAGTTCGCAGCCATCCGACAGCCGAACCGGGCACACATCAAGAATCATGTTTGTGAACGTGTACCGGACTGGCTTGTGGATAAACTCACCGCGGCCGGCATCCTGCCCGACAGCGCAGCTTCGGCCATCGACCACCTTGCCGAACTAGCGAACTCACCGGAACGCCTCGATGACGCCATCGAGCGTGCCCGCCGCTTGCGCCAACGGGCCGGCAGCACCCAGGCGCTGAACGCGGGACTCCTCCGCTCGATCCTGCAGGGCGCCGGGAACCATCCTGGTATCTGGATGAACGCCCTGCCGGCCACCCGGCAACTAACGAACCGACAACCGCAAATCGACCCGCAAGCCCCGCCACGTCCCGGTGAAAGCTGGGATGCGTACCGGCTGCGCCTTCACCGGAGCGCACCGAACGGCGAAGGCGCAGACCAACAAGGCCGCCGCTCGCAACTTGAAGGGAAGATCCATGACCAACGATGACGAACCAGACCCTCAGAACAAGAACGCCGCCCTAAGCCTCTCGAAGGAACGAGCCGACGAACTGAAGCGCGCCAGTACAGCATTGCTTCACTGGATGGCAGAGCAGATCGTCAATGAGCTTATCGAGGAATCGCAACAGGTGCGAACGCCGGGCGATGAAGCCCTTGAAAGCGCGACTACCTCCAAGCTGCAGAAGACGGTGGTTGAGCGCCCCAGGACGCCGCCCCGCACGTCACAGCCCACCCATCCGGGCACAGTGCCGCCTCGCTGGAAACCGGAGTCGGAAACCTGAAAAGAGAAAGGGCGATTGAGCCGAAACTCAACCGCCCTTCCGCCATCGACCGCCTGATCGAATGAAGACTCGCCACCGAAAGATAGAGAACACATCCCGCTGAATCAAGGGGAAAAAGCGTACACGGCGGGTATACGGGTAAAAAAATCGACCCAACAGCGGATAAAAATAAAACCTAACTTGCTGTTTTTTCTGTTATTTCCGAAACAGAACCAGGAATCTCTACAAGATCCATGATCCTTTCGATTTCAGTCAACGGAGGCAACTCGGTCAGGCTTCGCAGTCCGAGGTCCTCCAGGAATTTTCGGGTCGTGGCATACAGGCCCGGCCGACCGGGGGTATCCCGATGACCGACCACATCCACCCACCCTCGCGACTCGAGGGTCTTCAATACATTGGTCGAGACCACCACGCCACGGATGTCCTCGATGTCACCGCGCGTCACAGGCTGGCGGTAGGCAATGATCGCCAGGGTCTCGAGCACCGCCCGGGAATACTTGGGCGGCCGCTCTTCCTTCAGGCGATCGAGATAGACCTGGTACTCGGGGCGCGTCTGGAAACGCCAGCCACCAGCCGTCTGGATCAGCTCGACGCCCCTGCCCTGCCAGTCTTCAGCCAGCTCGCCCAGCAGGCGCCGGATGAAATCGGAGCCGGGCTCTTCGTCGAAGAGCCGGCGCAGCTCGCTCACCGACAAGGGCGCAGGCGCCGCCAGCAGGGCCGTTTCCAGCACCAGCTTGAAGGCTTCAGTCGATTCCGGCTGCACCATCGGCACGTTTCACATAAATCGGCGCAAAGGCCTCGTTCTGAGTGACCACCACGAGGCGCTCCTTCACGAGCTCGAGGGTGGCAAGAAAGCTCACTACCAGGCTGGGTACGCCCAGGTCGGGGTCGAACAGGGATTCGAACACCACAAAGGTGTCGTCCCGCAGTTTTCGCAGGATCAGCGTCATGTGCTCGCGCACCGACAGCTCTTCCCGCTGGATCGTGTGGTGCCGCTTGAGGCGGCTCTGGCGGGCGATCTTCAGCCACGCCAGTTGCAGGTCGTGCAGGCTCACGGCCGGCAGACGCTCGACGACCTTCTCGGCCACGAACACCCCGACCCACTCGAAATCCCGCTCCACGCGGGGCAGTTCATCGAGGCGCGCGGCGGCGAGCTTGACCTGCTCGTATTCGAGCAGACGACGCACCAGCTCGGCGCGGGGATCAAGCTCCTCGGCTTCTTCGGCCCGCGGCGGCCGGGGCAGCAGCATGCGCGACTTGATCTCCAGCAGCGTCGCGGCCATCAGCAGATAGTCGGCAGCGAGCTCGAGATTGTGCTGGCGCATCGCCTCCACGTATTCCAGATACTGCACCGTCAGCGGTGCCATCGGAATGTCGAGGACGTTGATGTTGGCCTTGCGGATCAGGTAGAGCAGCAGGTCGAGCGGGCCTTCGAAGGCGTCGAGGAAGACCTCCAGCGCATCGGGCGGGATGTACAGATCCTTCGGCAAATCGAAGATCGGCTGGCCGTACATCCGGCCGATGACGGCTTCGATGGGCTCGGCGGGCGGCGCCAGATCGAGCGGCGCCGTCATGGCTGGTCAACCGCCGCGCAGGCTAACACGCCGGACGCAGGGCTCCAAGGCAAAAATCCGCGTCCGGCCACGGCCTGAAACATCAGCTGTAGCTCAGGCCCATCGCGTCGCGGACTTCGCGCATGGTTTCCTGGGCGAGCTTGCGGGCCTTGTCGCAGCCGTCGGCCACGATGCTGCGCACCAGGCTCGGGTCGTCGAGATAGGGCTGGGCGCGCTCGCGCATCAGGTCCTGCTCCTTCAGCACGGCGTCGATGACCGGCTGCTTGCACTCGATGCAGCCGATGCCGGCGCTGGTGCAGCCCTGGGTCACCCACTCGCGGGTCTTGTCGTCGGAGTAGATGACGTGGAACTGCCACACCGGGCACTTTTCCGGATTGCCCGGATCGGTGCGCCGCACGCGGGCCGGATCGGTCTGCATGGTGCGGATCTTCTTGCCCAGGGTGTCGGCCTCTTCGCGCAGGAAGATGGTGTTGCCGTAGGACTTGGACATCTTCTGGCCATCGAGGCCAGGCATGCGGGAGGCTTCGGTGAGCAGCGCGCCCGGCTCGACGAGGATCATCTTGCCGCTGCCTTCGAGGTAGCCGTAGAGGCGCTCGCGGTCGCCCAGCGACAGGCTCTGGGCTTCTTCGAGCAGCGCCTTGCCGAGAGCCAGGCCCTCTTCGTCGCCGTTCTGCTGAAAGCGAGTGCGGAACTCTTCGTACAGCTTGGCGCGCTTGCTGCCGAGCTTCTTGATGGCTTCCTTGGCCTTGTCCTCGAAGCCGGGCTCGCGGCCGTACATGTGGTTGAAGCGGCGAGCGAGTTCGCGGGTGAATTCGACGTGGGGCAGCTGGTCCTCGCCCACCGGCACCTTGTCGGCACGGTAGATCAGGATGTCGGCGCTCATCAGCAGCGGGTAACCGAGGAAGCCGTAGGTGGTCAGATCCTTGTGGGAGAGCTTCTCCTGCTGGTCCTTGTAGGTGGGCACGCGTTCGAGCCAGCCCTGGGGCGTCATCATCGACATGAGCAGGTGCAGCTCGGCGTGCTCCGGCACGCGGGACTGGATGAAGATGGTCGCCTGGGACGGGTCGACGCCAGCGGCCAGCCAGTCGACGATCATCTCCCACACGCTGCCCTCGATGCCCTTCGGGTTGTCGTAGTCGGTCGTCAGGGCGTGCCAGTCGGCGGCAAAGAAGAGGCAGGGGTACTCGGACTGCAGCTTGACCCAGTTTTTCAGGACGCCGTGGTAGTGGCCGAGGTGGAGACGCCCGGTGGGGCGCATGCCGGAGAGGACGCGTTCAGCGAACATGGGATGTCAAAGTCCAATAACGGTTGCGAGAGCAAAACGGAAAAGGGCCACCAGCGGCCCGAGGATGTCGCCAAGGATACCGGTTAGCAGCAGGAACAGCAGGATCGGAAAACCATACGGCTCGATCTGCGCAAACTTGTAGGCCGGGCCCGGCGGGAGCAGGCTCACCGCGATGCGGCCACCGTCGAGGGGCGGCAGCGGCACGAGGTTGAGGAGCATCAGCACGGCGTTGATCTGCATGCCGGCGTCGGCCATCTTGGCCATCGGCAGCGCGTAGGCATTGTCGGGCATCCCCACCGCCACGCGGAACAGCAGCGCCCAGCCGATGGCCATCACCAGATTGGCAAAGGGCCCTGCGGCGGCCACCCACAGCATGTCGGCCTTGGGGTTCTTCAGGCGGCCAAAGTTGACCGGCACCGGCTTGGCCCAGCCGAACAGCATCGCCCCGGCGCCCACGAGGCTGCTGGTGATGAGGATCAGCCCCGGCACCAGGATCGTGCCCACCGGGTCGATGTGGCGGATCGGGTTGAGGCTGATCCGGCCGGCGAGCTCGGCGGTGCGGTCGCCAAAGTGCCGTGCGGCATAGCCGTGCGCCGCCTCGTGCAGGGTGATGGCGAACAGCACGGGCAGCGCCCAGATGGTCAGCGTGACGATGAGTTCTTGCATGAATTTGGTCCGAGCGGGGGCGTGGATTCTATCAGAGCCAGCCCGCCGGCCCCGCGGAATCCAGCCGAATCCCCAAGGCCGGCAACAACTTACAACCCGAACGGGGCGAGACTGCCCCGTCCTTCGCGCACCAGCACCGGGCTTCCGCCGGTGAGATCGATGACCGTGGTGGCCTCGCCGCGACAGGGGCCGGCCTCGATGATGAGATCCACCTCCTTCTCGAGGCGGTCGCGGATGTCTTCCGGATCGGTCAGCGGATGCTCGTCGTCGGGCAGGAGCAGCGTGGAACTCAGCAGCGGCTCGCCCAGTTCGGCGAGGAGCGCCGACACCACGGGATGATCAGGCACCCGCAGGCCGATGGTCTTGCGCTTGGGGTGGAGCAGCCGGCGCGGGAGCTCCTTGGTGCCTTCGAGGATGAAGGTGTACGGCCCCGGCGTGGTGGCCTTGAGGAGCCGGTACTGGCTGTTATCCACCCGGGCGTAGGTGGCAATCTCCGACAGATCGCGGCAGATCAGTGTGAAGTGATGGCGCTCATCCACCCCGCGGATGCGGCGGATGCGCGCCAGCAGCGCGTTGTCGCCGGTGTGGCCGCCGAGGGCGTAGGCCGAATCGGTGGGAAAGGCGACGAGACCGCCGCCGCGCATGATCTCCGCCGCCTGCTTGATGAGGCGGGGCTGGGGTTGCTCGGGGTGCAGCGTGAAGAACTGGGCCATGATGAAGAAACGGGACTTTCAGATCAGACGCGACCACACGGGCGTGAGGTCGGGCGGCAGCGGAGGCGCCCGACCGAGATCGATCGGGCTGTCTTCCGGGCCATGGAAATCGGAGGCGCGGGAGGCCATCAGGCCAAACTTGCGCGCCATCCGCGCAAAGGCGAGCACCTGCCCGCCGTCGTGGGCGCCGCAGGCAACCTCGACAGCATCGCCGCCGAGCTCGCGAAACTTGTCGAAGAGGATGTCCATCTCCACGTGGGACAGCCGGTAGCGGCCCGGGTGGGCGATCACCGCCAACCCGCCGGCACCCTTGATCCAGCCGACGGCATCCTCCAGCGTCGCCCAAACGTGCTCCACGTAGCCCGGCTTGCCGCGGGCAAGGTAATGGAGGAACACGTCATGGACGTTCTTCGCGCAGCCGGCTTCAACCAGAAAACGCGCGAAGTGGGCCCGGCTGATGAGCGCCGGGTTGCCCACGTAGCGCAGCGCGCCTTCGAGGGCGCCGTGGATGCCGATGCGGTCGAGCTCGGCGGCAATCTTTGCCGCCCGGCCATCGCGGCCGCTGCGCACCTGATCGAGCCCGGCGATGAGCGCCGCGTTGGATGGATCGACGCCCAGGCCGACGATGTGCACCGTCTGGTCCAGCCACGACACCGACACCTCGACCCCGGGCACGAACCGCAGCCCCAGCTCGGCAGCGGTGGCGGCAGCCTCGGGCAGACCGAGAAGTTCGTCGTGATCGGTCAGGGCGAGCAGATCGACCCCGTTGGCGTGGGCGCGTCGCACCACTTCGGCGGGCGCCAGGGTGCCGTCCGAAGCGGTGGAGTGGCAGTGAAGATCAGCGTTGACGGCGTTCATGATCCCTTGGACAGCAGAAAATCTTCGATGATCCGGGCTGTGATGCCCGGCTGGTCGTGATGCAGGTTGTGGCCGCTGTCGGCCACGTCCACCTCACGAAAATCCCGGAAGGCGGCCCGCGCCTCGGCGTGGGCTTCGTCGGTCACGCCAAGCCGGCGACGCAGATCGGGCTCGGCCGGCTCGACCCACAGGGTCGGCGCCGTCACCCGTCGCCACGCGGCAAGGGCCTCGGCGCGCCGGTACAGCACGGCATTCACGCGGCGATGGGCCGGATCGCCTGCGAGGCGGATACCGCCCTCCCCATCCGGCTCGCCCAGGTGCTCGGCGAGAAACGCGGCCTTGTCGGCCGAAAGGCGCGGGTTGTCGGCCTGCAGACGGGCGGCCAGCGCGGCACGATCCGGGTAGCGCCGGAAGCCCGCCGGGCGTTCGAGATCATTGAGCCACTTCTCGAGCCTGCCCGGGGCGTTCTCCGGCGGGTTGTCGGCGAGCCCGAAGGCGTCCAGCGCCACCAGCCGCGCAACCCGCGCCGGACGCACGCCAGCGTAAAGGCAGGCCACGTTGCCGCCCATGCTGTGGCCAACCAGCCGCACCGGCTCGTCGGGCGAACAGCTGCGCAGGATCGCATCGAGATCGGCCACGTAATCGGGAAACCAGTAGGCATCGCCGCCGTTCCACTGGCTGAGGCCGAAGCCCCGCCAGTCGGGGGCGATCACATGCCAGTCGGCTTCCAGCGCATCCACCACGAACTGGAAGGACGCCGAGACATCCATCCAGCCGTGCAGCAGGAACACCTTGGGCGCACCTTCCTCACCCCATTCGCGGAGGTGGTAGCGCAGGCCGCGAACGTCGAGATGGCGGCTGCGGGAAGGGCGTCGGATCAGGGTCATCCCTCGAAGTTTAGCAGACCCTTGCCGTAGGCCATGCCCGGTGGTAAGGTGCGCGCCGTCGTGTGGGAGAGTGTTCGCGCAGCTGCTGCGAACCGCCGAAGGCGCAACCCCCGGAACCGCTCAGGCAAAAGGACCGCCGACGAATCAACAATCTGGAGAGTGATGCCGCCCGTTTTCCGTGCTCTGCCACGGCCGGCCGCATCCACCGAAGGGGCACGCAGCCGGCACCAATCGCCGCTGCAATCTCTCAGGTACAAAGGACAGATGGGGCCGACGCGATTTCCGAATCGCGTCGGCCCCATTGCTTTTCTACACTGTAACGATTGCCCCCGGAGATCCACGATGACCCAGCGCACCCCTCTTCACGCCACCCACGTCGCCGCAGGCGCCCGCATGGTGGATTTCGCCGGCTGGGACATGCCGGTGAACTACGGCTCCCAGATCGAGGAACACCACGCCGTCCGCCGCGACGCCGGCATGTTCGACGTCTCCCACATGCTTGCACTGGATCTCGCCGGCGCTGGCGCCAAGGCCTTCCTGCGCGGCCTCATCGCCAACGACGTGGCCAAGCTCACCGAGCCGGGCAAGGCGCTCTACAGCTGCATGCTCAACCCGGAAGGCGGCGTGATCGACGACCTGATCGTCTATTACCTCTCCGACACCGAATACCGTATCGTCGTCAATGCCGGCACCGCCGACAAGGACGTGGCCTGGATGCAGCAGCAGCTCGCCGCCACCGGCCTCGCCGCCACCCTCACCCCGCGCCGTGATCTGGCGATGATCGCCGTCCAGGGCCCCAACGCCCGCGCCAAGACGTGGGCCGCCATCCCTGGCGCCGAAGCCGCCTCTGCCGGCCTCAAGATCTTCCAGGCCGCCGCCTTCGGCGACTTCTTCATCGCCCGCACCGGCTACACCGGCGAAGACGGCTTCGAGCTCACCCTGCCGGCCGATCAGGCTGCCGCGACCTGGGACGCCCTCGTCGCCGCCGGCGTCAAGCCCTGCGGCCTCGGTGCCCGCGATACCCTGCGCCTCGAAGCCGGCATGGCCCTCTACGGCAACGACATGGACGAGACCATCTCGCCGCTCAACGCCGGCCTCACCTGGACGGTCGATTTCAAGGATACCGACCGCGACTTCATCGGCAAGGCCGCCCTCCAGGCCAACCCGGCCACCAAGCAGGTGCTCGGCCTGGTGCTTGAAGACAAGGGCGTTCTGCGCGCCCATCAGACCGTCTTCACCGCCCAGGGCGAAGGCGAGACCACCAGCGGCACCTTCTCGCCGACCCTCGAAAAGGCCATCGCCATGGCCCGCCTGCCCCTGGGCGTGGCACCCGGCGATGCCGTCGAGGTGGACATCCGCGGCAAGCGCCTCAAGGCGCGGGTGGTCAAAGCCTCTTTCGTCCGTAACGGCAAACCCCTAATCTGATTCCTGCCGCATTCCTGCGCTCTTCAACCATTCCACAAAGGACATCCCCATGAGCAAGCTCCAGGCCGATCTGCGCTACACCGCCTCCCACGAATGGGTCCGCACCGAAGCGGACGGCTCCCTCACCGTCGGCATCACCGACCACGCCCAGGAAGCCCTCGGCGACGTGGTCTTCCTCGAGCTGCCCGACGCCGGCCGGGTCGTCGCCGCCGGTGAGAGCATCGCCGTGATCGAATCGGTCAAGGCTGCCTCCGACATCTACGCCCCGGTCGCCGGCGAGATCATCGCCAACAACCAGGACGCCGTGGACGCACCCGAGTCCGTCAATGCCGACGCCTACGCCGCCTGGCTGTTCAAGATCAAGCCGGCCAACGCCGCCGACGTGGACGCCCTCCTCGACGCCGCCGGCTACGAAGCCGCCATCGGCTGACCTCCCGTCGCCCGACTGGGGCGTGCCACGTCGGCGCGCCCCCTGTGAGCCGCCCGTGCTCGCCTTTGCCGTAACCCAACCCGAGTTTTTCCCATGTCGAAGACGCTTCTCTCCGCCCCGCTCGCCACGCTCGAACAGGGCGACGACTTCATCCGCCGCCACCTGGGCCCCTGTGCCTCCGAGCTGCCAGCGCTGCTCGCCGCCGTCGGTGTCGACTCCCTCGACACCCTGATCGACCAGACCGTGCCGGCCGGCATCCGCCTGCCCGCGCCGCTGGCCATCGGCGAACCGACGCCCGAGCACGTGGCCCTGGCCCGCCTGAAGGCCATCGCCGGCAAGAACGTGCTGAAGAAATCGCTCATCGGCATGGGCTACTACGACACCATCACGCCCAAGGTCATCCTGCGCAACGTGATGGAAAACCCGGGCTGGTACACCGCCTACACGCCCTACCAGGCCGAGATCGCCCAGGGCCGGCTCGAGGCCCTGCTGAACTTCCAGCAGATGGTCATCGACCTCACCGGGCTCGAGCTCGCCAACGCCTCGCTGCTCGACGAAGCCACCGCCGCGGCCGAAGCCATGGCCATGGCCCGGCGCATCTCCAAGGTCAAGAGCCAGGCCTTCTTCGTGGATGAAGGCGTCTTCCCGCAGACCCTCGACGTGGTGCGCACCCGCGCCGACTACTTCGGCTTCGAGCTGATCGTCGGCCCCGCTGCCGAGGCGGCCCACCACGACGTGTTTGGCGCCCTGCTGCAATACCCGGACGAGCGTGGCGTGGTGGCCGACATCGCCGCCCCGATCGCCGGCCTCAAGGCCAAGGGCGCGGTGGTGGCAGTCGCCTCCGACCTGCTGGCGCTGGTGCTGCTCAAGTCGCCCGGCGCGCTGGGTGCCGACATCGCCCTGGGCTCGGCCCAGCGCTTCGGCGTGCCGCTGGGCTTTGGCGGCCCCCACGCGGCCTTCTTCGCCACCCGTGAGAGCCATGTCCGCTCCATGCCGGGCCGCATCATCGGCGTCTCCAAGGACGCCCGCGGCAAGACCGCCCTGCGCATGACCCTGCAGACCCGCGAGCAGCACATCCGCCGCGAGAAGGCCAACTCCAACATCTGCACGTCCCAGGTGCTGCTGGCCAACATGGCCGGCATGTACGCCGTGTATCACGGCCCGGAGGGCCTGCGCACCATCGCCGCCCGCGTCCATCGCCTCGCCGCCACCCTGGCTGAAGGCCTGCGCCAGGCCGGCTTCGTGCTCGCAGCCGACACCTTCTTCGACACCATCCAGGTGGAAACCGGCGCCCGCTCCGCCGAGATCTACGCCACCGCCCAGGCCGCCGGCTTCAACCTGCGCCACGTGGATGGCCGCGCCCTTGGCATCGCCATCGACGAGAAGACCACCCTCGACGACATCGCCGCGCTGCTGGCCGCCTTCGGCGCCAAGGCCGACGTTGCCGCCCTCGACGCCACCGTCGCCGCCCGTGGCGGCAACCTGCCGGCCGAGCTGCTGCGCGACGACGCCATCCTCGCCCACCCGGTGTTCAACACCCACCACACCGAGCACGAGATGCTGCGCTACCTCAAGCGCCTGCAGAACCGCGACCTGGCGCTGGATCACTCGATGATCTCCCTGGGCTCGTGCACCATGAAGCTCAACGCCACCAGCGAGATGATCCCCGTCACCTGGCCCGAGTTCGCCGACATCCACCCGTTCGCCCCGGCTGACCAGACCGCTGGCTACCTCGAGATGATCGAGGGCCTCGCCGCCCAGCTGCGCGAGATCACCGGCTTCGACGCCATCTGCATGCAGCCCAACTCCGGCGCCCAGGGCGAATACGCCGGCCTCGTGGCGATCCGTCGCTACCACACCGCCCGTGGCGATCATCACCGCACCGTGTGCCTGATCCCCAAGTCGGCCCACGGCACCAACCCGGCCACCGCCCAGATGTGCGGCATGGATGTGGTGGTGGTGGCCTGTGACGACAACGGCAACGTCGACCTCGCCGACCTCAAGGCAAAGGCCGAGCAGCACGCCGACAAGCTCGCCGCACTGATGATCACCTACCCGTCCACCCACGGCGTGTTCGAAGAAGCCATCCGCGAAATCTGCGCCACCGTGCACCAGTACGGCGGCCAGGTTTACATGGACGGCGCCAACATGAACGCCCAGGTCGGCCTCACCTCCCCCGCCACCATCGGCGCGGACGTGAGCCACATGAACCTCCACAAGACCTTCTGCATCCCCCACGGCGGCGGCGGCCCGGGCATGGGCCCGATCGGCCTGAAGGCCCACCTCGCCCCGTTCATGGCCGACCACGTCGTGGCCGCCACCGGCAGCGAGGATCGCCCCAACGCCGGCCAGGGCGCGGTGTCCGCCGCCCAGTTCGGCTCGGCCAGCATCCTCCCGATCTCGTGGATGTACATCACCATGATGGGCGGCCGCGGCCTCAAGCGCGCCACCGAAGTGGCCATCCTCAACGCCAACTACGTGGCCAGCCAGCTCGCGGCGCACTACCCGGTGCTCTACACCGGCAGCCAGGGTCGCGTCGCCCACGAGTGCATCCTCGACATCCGCCCGATCAAGGCTGCCACCGGCATCTCCGAGGTGGACATCGCCAAGCGCCTGATGGACTACGGCTTCCACGCCCCCACCATGTCCTTCCCGGTGGCAGGCACGATCATGGTCGAGCCCACCGAATCCGAGGATAAGGGCGAGCTCGACCGCTTCATCGACGCGATGGTGGCGATTCGCGGTGAGCTCCGCGCCATCGAGGAAGGCCGCCTTCCCGCTGACAACAACCCGCTGAAGAACGCGCCCCACACCCAGGCCGACTTCCTGGGCGACTGGGACCGCCCCTACTCCCGCAGCGAAGCCGCCTTCCCGCTGGCGTGGGTGAGCGACAACAAGTTCTGGCCGAGCGTGAACCGCATCGACGATGTCTACGGTGACCGCAACCTGTTCTGTTCCTGCGTGCCGATGGACGAGCTGGCCTGATCTGCCAAGGCATAAAAAAGCCCGGGGTCTTCTGGACCTCGGGCTTTTTTACGCCGGTGCGGCAGGCTCGCGTAGCGCGTGGCTCAGGGCGTGAGCAGCGTCTTAACGAAGGCGGCGGGAATCGCGTAGGAGATGCCCGACGGCGAGGTTATTGCGGATTCCTTACCGCCCTTGACAAACACCATGCTGAGCACGCCCAGCACCTCGCCCGTACCCGCATCGAACAGCGGGCTACCGCTGTTGCCCGGGTAGGAGATCAGATCGAGCTGAATCACCGAGTAGCCGCCCGCGGCAAGCCTGCGCACGGCGGCGCCGTCCAGCTGCTTCGCAGTGGCGACCGGCCGACCGATGGGGGTGATCGCAGACACGATTCCCTTGTGGGTCACCGGCACGATGCCGATGCTGCCGCCAAGGGGGAAGCCGGTCACGGCCACGTCCTGGCCGTCGCGCACCGCGGCCGAATCGCCCAGCGGCAGCGCCGGCATGGGCGGGCCTTCGAAGCGCACCACCGCCAGATCGTGCTCGATATCGACGGACTCCTTGGTGATTGGCCGGGCCGTCACCTTTCCCGAGCCCGCCATCGCCATCACCAGCTTTTCGTCGTCGCCGAGATCGGAAACGCCAACAACGTGGGCGTTGGTGACGATCTGATTGCCGTTCCCCGCGACGAAGCCGGTTCCGAGAAATCGGAAACGGGGGTTCCGCGTGGGAGACAGGGTCCCAATCGCAACCACGGAGCGCTTGACCGACGCCACGGTATCGGGGAAGTCAGCCCTTGCCGGCGGAGCGACGACACAGGCGAGCGCCATCACCCCGGACATCAGCGAACGGGAAATTCGGAAACCCATCGGGCTCACCTCACTAATTGACGGCCTTGATCGCAGAGAGCGCAGGCGATGCGTTTACGAGTCTCGCATCGAAGGGATGTTCCGTCCGCGGGAAGAATTCGAGGATGCGCCGGACGTAAGCCTGGGTTTCCTTGTACGGGGGCACGCCCCGATAGCGGTCCACCGCGCCTTCACCAGCGTTGTAGCCGGCCACGGCCAGCGCCACGTTGCCCCGGTAGTAGGCCAGCAGCCAGCGCAGGTAGGCAAGGCCACCCTTGATGTTCTCCACCGGATCGTAGCTGTCCTTGACGTTGAAACGGCTGGCCGTCTCGGGGATCAGCTGCATCACGCCCATCGCGTTCTTGGGCGACAGGGCATTGGAATCGAAATTGGACTCGGTCGTCGCGATGGCCAGCGCCAGCCGCGGCTCGATCGAGAAACGCGGGGCGAGCGTGGTGATCAGCTCGACCATCTTCTTCTTGCGCTCAGGCAGCGACGCCAGATACTTGCGGGAATCCCAGTTGTCGCGGATCGAGAACGCCCACTCGACGCTGTGCGTCTTCAGGCATTCGGGCACCGCGCCGGTGTATTCGCCGGCCACCCGACGGGCCTTGCCGGCGCCTTCGTGACCCTTGAACACCGCCATCTCGAACAGCGTCGCGGCGATCCCGTCGTCCCGGGGCACACCGCGGCCGTTCGCGTACATCCAGCCCAGGCTGTACATCGCCTCGGCACTGCCCGAACGGACCGCCTCGCAATACAGCTCGGCCGCCCGTTCGGGATCACGGGGGACGCCTTCACCGTGCTCGAAGGCCAGCGCCTGCTCGACGATCTGCCGGGCATCGACGTTGGCGGCCTCGAACTTCGGCTCGGCGGCCTGCACGACGCGCGCGCCGCCTGCCAGGCTCGCACCCAGCAGGACGATGGAAAGCAGCTGCTTCACGCGCGTCATGCCCCGGGGCCCGCTTAGAGACGCCAAACCTTGGCGCCCACCGCTTCGATCTCGGCCGGATCGTAGAAGCTCTTCACGTCGGTGAACACGCCGTTCGGCACCAGCTTGTCGCACAGCTTGGCCACGCCCATCTCGGCGTATTCCTTGTGGGCGACGGCGGCGACGATGGCGCCGGCCTTCGGGAGCTTGTCCCAGGCGGTGAGGCTCACGCCGTACTCGTGCTCGGCCTCGGCGGATTCGGCCACCGGGTCGTGCACGTGCACCTTGACGCCGTAGCTCTGCAGTTCGCGGATCACGTCGATGACCTTGCTGTTGCGCAGGTCCGGGCAGTTTTCCTTGAAGGTGAGGCCCAGCACGATCACGTCGGCGCCCTTGATGTTGAGACCGTTCTGGATCATGGTCTTGACGGTTTCTTCGGCGACGTACTTGCCCATGCTGTCGTTGATGCGACGGCCGGCGAGGATGACTTGCGGGTGGTAGCCCAGCATGTCGGCCTTGTGGGTGAGGTAGTACGGGTCGACGCCGATGCAGTGGCCGCCCACCAGGCCCGGACGGAAGGGCAGGAAGTTCCACTTGGTGCCGGCGGCCTTGAGCACTTCGAGGGTGTCGATGCCGATCTTGTGGAAGATCACGGAGAGTTCGTTCATCAGGGCGATGTTGAGGTCGCGCTGGGTGTTCTCGATGACCTTGGCGGCTTCGGCGACCTTGATGGAGCTGGCCGGGTAGACGCCGGCGGTGATCACGGAGGCGTAGGTGTCGGCGACGATCTTGAGGGTTTCCGGGGTATCGCCGGAGACGACCTTCATGATCTTGGTGACGGTACGTTCCTTGTCGCCCGGGTTGATGCGCTCGGGGGAGTAGCCGACGTTGAAGTCCTGCTTCCACTTCATGCCCGAGAACTTCTCGAGGATGGGGATGCAGACTTCTTCGGTGGCGCCGGGATACACGGTGGATTCGTAGACGACGATCGCACCCTTCTTCATGTACTTGCCGACGCTCTCGGAGGACTTGACCAGCGGGGTGAAGTCCGGCTGGTGGGCGTCATCCACCGGGGTGGGCACGGCGACGATGATGAAGTCGGCTTCTGCGATGATCTTCGGGTCGGTGCTGCAGGTGAGGTGCACCGCGGCCTTCAGGTCTTCGGTGGCGACTTCGCCGGTCGGGTCCACGTGGCGGGCGTAGGCATCGACCTTCTCCTGGTGGAGGTCGAAACCGACGGTTTTCACTTTCTTGCCGAATTCAACGGCGAGGGGCAGGCCAACGTAGCCGAGGCCGATAACTGCAATGGTGGTCATTTCAGAGGTTCCTGATAACGAATGTGAAGACTTGATCAGAGGGTCGCGCGGATCTTTTCGATCTCGGCGGCAACCGGGGATTTTTCGGGGGCGTTACGCTGAGCTTCGTCCAGCTCCTTGCGGGCACCGTCCTTGTCGCCGCTCTTGATGAGGGCGCGGGCAAGGTTGATGCGCAGCTGCGGCAGCTTGGGCCCGAGGCTCACGGCCTTCTTCAGCGTCTCGATGCCCTTGGCCGTGTTGCCACTGTCCATCAGCAGCGTGCCGAGGGTGTCGAGCACAACCGGGCTGTTGGGGGCCAGGGACACGGCCTGCTCGGCGACGCTGACGGCACTCTTGTCGTTGAGCTTGCCCAGCGCCCACGCCAGGTTGTTGAGCAGCATGGCGTTCTTGGGTGCCATCTCGAGCATCTGGCGATACTGCTGGACGGCCGATTCGTACTTCTGCTCGGACAGGCTGCGCTCGGCGAGGTAGGTGCGGATGACCATATCCTTCGGATTGGCCTTGACCCACTCGGACACCAGCTTGGCCGCTTCCTGCTCCTGGCCTGCGGCGAGCCGCGCGGAATGCACGCGGATCAGCGACTGCGGGCTCTTGTCGCGCTTGAAGGCTTCGGAGTAAGGCCCGACGGCATCGGCAGACTTGCCCATGGCGGAAAGGGCCTCGCCTTCGAGTAGGAAACCGACCGACGATTCGCCGTGCTGCTTCTGCACGTCCCTGGCCACTGCGATCGCCGCGTCGCCACGCTTGCTCTGGAGCAGCAGCGAGATCAGGCGCTGCTGGGCTTCGACGGCATCGGGCTTGAGCGCCAGGGCCTTGCGCAGGCTCTGCTCGGCACTTGCGAAATCCTTGGCTGCCACCTGCAGGTCGGACATGGCCACCAGCGGCGCTACCGAATTCGGCATGCGGGAGCTCAGCTTGCCGAAAGTGGTGAGGGCCTGCTGGTTCTCGCCGGCGGCCACCTGGGCGCGGGCAAGGAGTTCGAGCAGGGCCGGATCGTCCGGCGAGCCGGCCTGGGCTTCCTGGGCCAGCAGCAGCGCGCGCTTGGTGTCACCCGACTGCGCCAGCATCGCCACCAGCGCGGTGCGGATCGGCAGCGAGGTCGGCACGGCGGTCAGGCCCTTTTCGAGCAGCGCCTGGATGTCCTTGTTCTGGCCACCGGTCATGGCCTGGAGTTCGGCGTACTGCATGTAGCCCTGGGCCACCTTCGGGTTGGCGGCAACGAAGGTCTCGAAGCGCTTGCGGGCCGCATCGATGTTCTTGTCGGCCATGTCGAGGCGGGCAAGGTTGCTCACCGCCGGCAGGAAGTCCGGACGCAGTTCGAGCGCCTTCTCGAAGGCCTTGCGGGCACCGGCCGTATCCTTGCTGGCAAGCAGCACGCCGCCCTTCATGTTGTAGGTGACGGGATCGTTCGGCTTCTTCTTCTCGAGGGTCTGAACCGCGGCGACCGCCTTGGCCACTTCGTTGCGGCGCAGGTGGGCCATGATCAGGGTGATGTCGGCCTGGATGTTGTCCTGGTCGAGGGCAGACGCGGCTTCCAGATCCTGGAAGGCCTGGTCGGCTTCGCCGCCGACAAGGCGAGAGACGCCGAGCCGGGTGCGGTACTGGGCGTTCTTCGGATCAGCCTGGGTGGCACGCTGGAAATACTGCTCGGAACGGTTGAAATCACCGTTCATCGCATAGACCTGACCGGCGAGGTTGAGCACGGCGACGTCCTCGACCTTGTCCTTCAGCAGCGGCTGGAGCGCTTCGAGGGCGCGGGACGGCTCACGCGTGCCGATGTAGGCGGTCACGAGCAGGCGGCGGGCCATCCATCTGCAGATTGGGGGCGCGCTCGATGACCTTCTTGGCGTTTTCCTGGGCCTGGACGAAATCCTGGCGCTGCAGTTGCAGGGTGGTCGCCAGCAGGAGAGCCGGGATGTAGTCGGGGGCCACGCGCAGCACCTGCTGCACGCCGTCGTAGGCTTCCTTCGCCTTGCCGCTGCGCAGATTGATGTAGGACTGCAGGTACACCGCCATCGGGTGACCGCCGAGGGCCTTGCGCATCTCGGTCACCTTGGCCTGGGCCAGATCTACCTTGTTCTGGCGCAGCAGCACCGAGATGAGGTTCTGGTAAGCA
Source organism: Zoogloea oryzae (assembly GCF_030161255.1). NCBI lineage: Bacteria > Pseudomonadati > Pseudomonadota > Betaproteobacteria > Rhodocyclales > Zoogloeaceae > Zoogloea > Zoogloea oryzae. The sequence continues at coordinate 12,039 of NZ_BSPX01000030.1, read as the reverse complement.
CCCACATCGGTGGGCTTGGCGGCAATCACCGCCTCGAAGGCCGGGATCGCTTCATCGACGCGGCCCATGGTCAGCAGCAGGTCACCGCGCAGGGAGTGGGCTTCGGGCAGGGTCGGCGCATCCTTCAGCACCGCATCCACATCGACCAGCGCGCCGTCGAAGTCGCGGCCGATCGCCCGCAGGCGGGCCAGGCCCACACGGGCGAGCGGGTAGTTGGCCGATTCGCGCAGGGCCGAATTGAAGGCTTCGCGGGCCTCGTCGATCTTGCCCTTGCCGATCAGGTTGGTGCCCTGCATGGTGAGGATGGCAGCCCGGCTCTCGGGCTTCTCGAGCCGGCGGTTGGCGAGCTCGGTGGTGATCTTGTCACCCTGGCCGGTGGCGACCAGCGCCTTGGCCAGCAGCGGCACGACTTCATCGGGCGAATAGCCGGCATCCAGCGCGCGGCTCAGTTCCTTTTCGGCACCGGCGTAGTCGCCCTGCTCGTAGTTGATCTTGCCCAGCAGGAAACGGGCTTCGCCGAGGTTGGCATCTTTCTGGAGCGCATTCTTGAGCTGGATCGACGCCGCGTTACGATCGTTCTTGGCGATGTACTCCTTGGCGGACGTGACCATGGACTCGGTACTTGCACCGCATGCAGCCAGAAGGAAGGCGCAAAGGGTGCTGATGGCAGCATTCCGCACGGTACGGCGTTGATTTTGAACACGCATTAGCATGGTTCCTTGAGTCACGTTGAAGTCTCTTTCTTGATTCCGAACCGGTTCATCAGATCGTAGAGCGTCGGACGGCTGATTCCCAGCACCTCCGCCGCCCTGGCCACGTTGCCATTGACCCGTGCCATCACCCTGACCACCGCACGTCGTTCGGCTTCCTCGCGGACGACACGCAGGTTGAGGGCTTCCAGTTCTTCGTCGGGATTGACGTCAAGGCCGATGTCCTCGGCCGTGATGCAGTTGCCGTCGGCCATGATGACCGCGCGCTTGATCGCGTTCTCGAGCTCACGGATGTTACCCGGCCAGCGATGGGTTTCGATGCTGTGGACGGCGTCGTCCGTGAGCGTCATCGCGCCACGCCCGTGATCGCCCGCGAAACGCTGGACGAAGGCGTGGGCCAGCAACACCGCATCGCCGTCCCGGTCGCGCAGGGCCGGGATGTCCACGACGATCTCGGCGAGGCGGTAGTAAAGGTCTTCCCGGAAACGGCCGGCCTGGATCAGGCCCTTCACGTCCTGGTGGGTGGCGCAGATGATGCGCACATCCACGGGGATTTCCTCGCGTCCGCCGATGCGCTCGATCACCCGCTCCTGCAGGAAGCGCAGCAGCTTGGCCTGCAGCGGCATCGGCAGATCGCCGATTTCGTCGAGGAACAGCGTGCCCTTGTTGGCCACTTCGATCTTGCCGAGGGTCTGCTTGACCGCGCCGGTGAAGGCGCCCTTCTCGTAGCCGAAGAGTTCGGATTCGAGGAGGTTTTCGGGAATCGCCGCACAGTTGATCGCCACGAAGCGCTCGTTGCGGCGGGGCGACAGCTCGTGCAGGCCGCGGGCCAGCACTTCCTTGCCCGTGCCGCTTTCGCCCAGCAGCATGGCCGTGACGTTGGCGGAAGCCACGCGCTCGATGAGGCGGCACACCTTGAGCATGCCCGCGTCGCGGGTGATGAGACCGGACAGGGCGCTGCCCTGCTGGATCTTCAGACGGCGGTTGTCCTGCTGCAGATCGTAGAGGCGCAGCGCGCGATCCAGGGTGAGCGCCAGCAGCTCGGGCTCGAAGGGCTTGGCGAAGAAATCGTAGGCACCCATGCCCACCGCACGCACGGCGTTCTCGCGGTCGTGCTGCCCGGTGAGGACAACCACCTTGGTGTCGGGGGCCAGCGCGAGGATCTCACCCAGCAGCTTGAAGCCCTCGGTCACGTCGTCCGGCGCCGGCGGCAGACCCAGGTCCATCGTCACGACGGCAGGTTCGTAGCGCCTCAGCTGCGCGATGGCCTCTTCACGATTGTTGGCAACCACCGTCTCGTACTGATCGAAGGCCCAGCGCATCTGCTTCTGAAGCGCCGGATCATCCTCGACGATCAGCAAAGTCCTGCGTTTATCAGTCATATCCCTATTCTGCTACCGCTTTGTTACCGGCATTCTGAGCGTTCGCGGCAATGGGCAACCTGATCTCGAAGCAGGTTCCGACACCCACCTCGCTCTGAACGGTCAGATTGCCACCCAGTTCCTGAACATATTGGTGCGCCTCGTAGGCGCCGATCCCCATTCCGCTCGCCTTCGTTGTCTGGAATGGCTTGAAAAGCTGGTCCCGGATGAATGCGGTCGACATGCCCGACCCGGTATCCCGGACGGTGATGCACGCCTGATTACCCTCCTGGGATAGCCGTACTGACACACTACCATGCTCCAAAGTAGCGTCTAGGGCATTTTGCACGATATGCCCAAGGATACGTTCGAGTCGTTCGGAATGCGCAAAAACTGCCAGCTCCGGCGCCCCTTCCTCAAAGGTGGGGCACGGACGGAACATCCTTTTCGACTGGACGATGTGCTCGAGCAACCCCTTCAGCAAGACCGGCTTGCGCTGGTTGATCGGGGTCTTTTCCATCAGCTGGGCCATCAGCCCGCGCATCCGCGACTCCACATGCCGGACGGTGTCGAGCATGTCGGCCTGGAACTCCGGATTGTCCTTGTGTCGCTCGGCATTGCGAAGCATCAGCGACATCTGTGCAACAAGATTCTTCAGATCATGGACCACAAAGGCCGACATCCGGTTGAAGGCGTCGAACTTCTGGGCCTCGAGCAGGGCTTCGGTAGCCTGCATCCGGGCAAAATAGCTGGCGGCCTGCCGGCCCGCCATCTTGAGCAGATCCAGGACTTCCCAGTTCACATCCACCGGCGTGCGCGGGGTAAGCAGCACCACGAAGCCCACCAGCACGCCCGACGAGATCAGCGGCACGATCAGCCACATGTCGGCGAGCTCGGACGCCCACTCGGGCAGCGGCGCCGTCACATCGGGCGAGAAACCGCTGCGGGCCTCCTGCAGATTGACGATCCACTCGCGCTCCAGCATGAAGCGGGCAAAATCGGAATCCTCGCGCTCCTGCAGGCCATAGTGCGGCATGTTGAGCCGCGCCTGCTGGCTGAAGCAGCCGTTGGCATCCCGCAGCCACACGCCACCACCCGGGCTCTCGACCAGATCGGCCAGCGCCTTGACCACCGATTCGCCGAGACTGAGCCCGTCCCCTGCCACCGACAGGGCCTGGGTCACGCCCAGCCACTCGGTGCGGTAGTCGTACCGGTAGGCGAAGAAATGCTTGGCGAGGAACACCCGCAGCCGGGCCCGGAAGGCCCCTGAGAAGAACACCACACCCAGGAACAGCACGCCACCAAACAGCAGCGCCAGTTGCAGCGCCTCGCCCCACTCGCCACCGAAGTAGCGCATGTAGTAGCCGGCGCCGGCGATGATCAGCAGGTACAGGCCCGACCCAGCCAGCGCGGTTGAATGGAACACCACGTGCCGCGAGACCGAGATCCGGAAGGTCCATTCCGGATTGCGCGACGCCGACACCGCCACCAGCGGCAGCGCCAGGGCGTGGGCAAAGCCGCGTACCCCCCAGATCACCGGGTGGATGCGGCTGAACAGCAGCATTTCGGAGTACAGATAGACGTCAAAGGCGAACAGCCCGCCCAGCGCCAGCACCAGCGGCTTGACGCCCCAGCGGGAGCGCTCGATGACCGCCCGGTAGAAGAGTTCCAGCAGCACCAGGCCGAACACCGCGGTCATCAGCGCCGTGGCGGCCCAGGTGCGCAGCGGCGTGCCATACAGCGGCACACCCAGGGTGAAGCAGATCACGCCGATCGCCCCGAGGGTGACGATGGCCAGCATGCCCGGCTTGGGCCACGCCGGCAGCCCGGAATCGGGCCCGTCGCCCGACGCCTGGGACAGCATGCTCAGGAGGAAGCCGAACCACGCCGCCATCCGCAGCACGTCCAGCAGATTGGCCAGCTGGAACATCCAGACCCAGCCCGAGGTGGAAAACACCCAGTTCGCCACCGCCCACAGGGCACTGGCCACCACCGCTGCGATCAGCAGGATGCCCTGCCGGCCCCTGCGCCAGGCCACGCCGAGGTAAAGCGCAAACAGCCCGTGCAGCACCGCCGCAAAGGCGTAGCTCCACGCCGAGACCTGCGAAAGGATTGATTCCATCGAGCCTCAATAAAAGCAGACGCTCCCGGCAAGGGGAGCGTCCTGGGTTCAGACCATCCCCTGCCGGGGAACGCGACGCCTGAATGGTTTAGTGTGCACCGTCTCCGGTCAGCACAACCCGCACCGTCTCGAACAGGACCACGGTATCGAGGAACAGGGTGTGATTCTTGACGTAGTACAGATCGTACTGCAGCTTGTTGATCGCATCATCCACCGACGAACCGTACTGGTAGCGGACCTGAGCCCAGCCGGTCACGCCCGGCTTGACGCAGTGGCGGACGGCGTAGAAGGGAATGTCGCGGGTGAGCTGATCGACAAAGAAAGGGCGCTCCGGGCGCGGGCCGACGAGACTCATGTCGCCCTTCAGCACATTGAACAGTTGCGGCAGTTCGTCGATGCGGCACTTGCGGATGAAACGGCCGACGCGGGTCACGCGGTCATCGTTGGCGGTCGCCCAGCGGGGCTTGCCATCGCGCTCGGCATCCCGGCGCATGCTGCGGAACTTGGTCACCTTGAACAGGCGGCCACCCAGGCCGACACGCTCCTGGCGGTAGAACACCGGCGCGCCGTCCTCGATCACGATCAGGAGCGCCGCCAGCACCATCACCGGCGCCGCAAGCACCAGCAGGAGTAGCGACACGAAGATGTCGAACACGCGCTTGACCAGCGTGCGACCCCAGCCCTGACGGAAGCCTTCGCCGTAGATCAGCCAGCTGGCACGCAGGGAATCGATGCGCACCTGACCACGCACACGTTCGAAGAAGCTGGAGAGGTCGAGCACCTTGATGCCGGCCATCTTGCAGTCGAGCAGCTCACGCAGCGGAATGGCACCACCGCGACGCTCCTTGACCGCCACGATGATTTCATTGACGCGCAGGTGATTGGCCGCGGCAAGCAGGCTGCCATCGAAATGGATGACCCGCTTCGGATCGATGCGAATCTCGTCGCCAGCGCCGGCGGGATAGAAACCCACCACCTGAAGGCTGGAGTTGGCGGGATGGGTCAGCGCATGCTCGACGGCTGCGGCGTCCGACCCGGTCCCGATCACCATGATACGTTTCACAAAAACCCCTGCACCCGTCCGCCGGGCAGTGAAACCACGGACGGCGACCACGAAACCAAGAAGGGCGATCACGTTGAGTTCAAGCGCCTCATGTGCGAACTCGCCCCACGGAAGGACCTGAAATATACCGTAAGCCACGGGAACGCTCAGCACGATCGACATGCCGACACGCATCAGGGTCTGCCGGAAATCCGAGCCGAAACCCGCCCGATACAGGCCAAGGGCGCCGTTCAGGATCATCATGGTCACCGCGAAGGCAAACGCCGACGGCACCACAGTCGCCACCAGGCCACCATCCACCCGGGCCTGCATCACGAACACGACAACCACCGCCACAAAAAGCAACAAGGCGTCAAAGACCAGTCGCTGGATCGTGCTGGACGGAACGTAATGATTGAAGAGTTTGAGCATTCTGAGCACCGACCGCCCTTGAAGGACAGCCTCCCATGCAAATTTGATCAAGCCGAGTGGCGGACAACTCAACCACAAGCCCCTACGAAAACCGCTTTTCCGAGCGGCCAGGAACGGCTACCGGACATGCCAGGCACGCGACGCATACTTGCAAAATGCGTGAAAATCCGTGCAGTCGAACGATAGCGCTTATGAACCCTGCCTCCTGTGATGCCCGTCACAAGGGGGATGACTTCGCCGACCCGACGTTCTACCACAACAAAATATCACCATCGAGACACCCGTCGAATTTACGGTCGGAAACACATCCAAAATGAACCGGCCGGCAACGGCAGACAAGGCAGCGCCCCGCGCTTCCTCGCCCGACGACCCGGACCGGTTTCTGGCCGACGTTAAAGCCTGTCAGCACCAATTATTATAACGTCGTAATGCCCGCTTTAGGTACTCTGCCAGTTGTCTAAAATTGTCAAAGCTCGACCTGCGTACCGAACTCGACCACCCGGTTGGGCGGAATGCTGAAGAAGTCGGCCGCGCTGTGGGCGTTCCGGAACATCAGGATGAACAGCCGGTCCCGCCACAGGGTGAGCGGCGAGGTCTTGCGCGGAATCAGCGTCTCCCGCCCAAGAAAGAACGAGGACTCCATCAGCTCGAAGGGCAGGCCCTGGTCGGCGCACATCGCCAGCGCCGCCGGAATGTCCGGGTCGTCCTTGAAGCCGTAGCGCACGAACACCCGATAGAAGCCGAAATCGAGTTCTTCCACCCGCACCCGCTCGCACACAGGCACGCACGGGATGTCCTCGGTCACCACATTCACCAGCACCACCCGGGCGTGCAGCACCTTGTTGTGGAGCAGGTTGTGGAGGAGCGCCCGGGGCACGCCGTCCGGCGCGGTGGTCATAAACACGCCGGTGCCGGGCACGCGCAGCGGGGGATCATGGAACATCGACTGGATGAACAGGGTCAGCGGCATCGTGTCCTGGCGCATCCGCTCGGCCAGCGCCTCGCGGCCGCGCTTCCAGGTCATCAGCAGCCCGTGCACGCCCAGGCCCATCGCCAGCGGAAACCACCCACCGTCGAAGATCTTCACGCTGTTGGCGCTGAAGAACGCAAAGTCGACGATGAAGAACAGGATCAGGAAGCTCACCGACGCCAGCCAGCCCCAGCGCCACAGGGCACGCACCACCACGAAGGCGAGCAGGGTGTCGATCATCATCGTGAGCGTCACCGCGATGCCGTAGGCCGACGCCAGCGCGCTCGACGAATGGAAGCTGATCACCAGCGCCACCACCGCCCCCAGCAGCATCCAGTTCACGTTGGGCACGTAGATCTGGCCAATCTCCCGCTCGGAGGTGTGGATCACGTGCATCCGCGGGGAGTAGCCCAGCTGGATCGCCTGCTTGGTAAGCGAGAAGGCGCCGGAGATCACCGCCTGGGACGCGATGATCGTCGCCAGCGTGGCGAGGCCCACCATCGGCAGGATCAGCGCGTCGGGCACTAGGTTGTAGAAGGGATTCCTGACCGCTGTCGGGTCGTCGAGGATCAGCGCGCCCTGCCCCAGGTAATTGAGATACAGCGCCGGAAACACATAGCCGAACCACGCCACCTTGATCGGCCGGCGCCCGAAGTGGCCCATGTCGGCATACAGCGCCTCGCCGCCGGTGATGGCGAGCACCACCGCCCCCAGCGCCAGAAAACCGTGCCAGTGGTTGTTGGCGAAGAAATCCATCGCATAGACCGGATTGATCGCCCGCAGCACGTCCGGATGGCGGGTGATGTTGACCGCCCCGAGCACCCCGAGGGTGGTGAACCAGAACAGCATCACCGGCCCGAAAACCGCCCCGACCTTGGCCGTGCCCTTGCGCTGGATCACGAACAGCCCGGTGAGCACCGCCAGGGAGATCGGCAGCACGTAGGGCCGGAAGGCCGGCGTGGCCACTTCAAGGCCCTCGACCGCGGAGAGCACCGAGATGGCCGGCGTGATCACCCCGTCGCCATAGAACAGCGCCGCCCCGAACAAGCCCAGTGCCGCCATGCCCGCCCCGAGCCGGGGCGAGTTGTTGGTGCGCAGGGCCAGCGAGGTGAGCGCCATGATGCCGCCCTCGCCCCGGTTGTCGGCCCGCATGATGAACACCACGTACTTGAGCGACACCACGATGGTCAGCGCCCAGAAGACCAGCGACAGGATCCCGATCACGTTGTCCGGCGTCACCGGCACCGCATGGGGGCCGTTGAAGACTTCCTTCATCGTGTACAGGGGGCTCGTGCCGATGTCCCCGAATACAACACCCATCGCCGCCAGCGCAACGGGCAACACCCGCTCCGGCTTTGCGTGGGTGATTTGTCCTTCAGCAAGCACCGTGGACATCCAGACCTCCAGAATCTGCACGGGCCCGCCAGTCATGCGCGGGCGCCAAATCCATCAGCAGAGGCTGGTCGCCTCCGCGCGGACCGCGATACTACCGCATTGCAGCATTTGCGGGCGCCCTCCTTCGGGCACGGTATCTGCATGGTTCCGGGGGTCGCGGAACGTCCCATACCCATCCGAGCAGTTACAATGCTGCGATTGGCTGCCAGACACCCGCCTACCGTACTCAAACCAACCCGATGCGCATCGCACCCGGCATCCGCCCGCAACTGGGCATCGCCCTCGCCTACACGGTCTGCGGGCTCATCGCACTTCACCTCGCCATCCCGCCGGGCTACGTGGCGCCGCTGTTCCCGGCCGCCGGGGTCGCGCTCGCGGCGATGCTCATCTACGGCTACGGCATCTGGCCGGCAATTTTTGCCGGCTCGATCATCACCAACATCTATGCGGGCTATCATGCCGGGCTGCCCGACCGCAGCCTGCTGCTGCCGCTTTACGTTGGCGCCGGCGCCTCGCTCCAGGCGATCGCGGGCAGCTTCATGGCCCGGCGCTGGATCCGTTTTCCGATCACCCTCGACACCGCGGATTCCATCGTCCGCCTGCTGTTTGCCGCCGCGCCCCTGAGCTGCCTCGTGGGCGCCACCATCGGCGTGACCGCGCTCGTCGTGCTGGGCGGGTTGCCCCCGGCTGAAGCCGCCTTCAGCTGGTGGAACTGGTGGGCTGGCGACGCCATCGGAATCCTCATCGCCGCGCCGCTCACCTTCGTCTTCATCGGCACCCCGCGCAACGAATGGGCACCGCGCCGGCTGCCCATCGCCCTGCCCCTGGGCATCGCCCTCGTCCTGCTGGTGGGGCTCGAGATCCAGGTTGCCCGGTGGGAACAACAGCGCCTGCAATCCCGCTTCGAGCGCGACGCCAGCCACCTCGCCAGCCTCGTCCGCACACGCTTTGCCGACTACCTGGACGTGCTCCAGGCCAGCGAGCGCGTGATGGTGGCCTCTCCCGCCATCGATACGCCCACTTTCGAACAACTCTCGTCCACCTGGCAGTCGCGCTACCCGGGGCTCCAGGCCATCGGCTGGATTGCCCTCACCCCCGCTGCCGGGGTTCCCGCCCTTGAACGCAGCGCCCGCACCTCGCCTGCCACCGCGGATTTCCGGGTTGTCGACCGGGACGGCCACAACCAGCTGGTCCCCCTCGCCCCGCGGGACGAATACTTCGTCATCCGCCACATCACCCCGCTCAGCCGCAACCGCCGCGCCCTGGGCGTCAACGTCAGCTCGATCCCCAACTCCTTCGACGCCGTCCAGCGCACCGTGGCCAGCGGCACCGCCGCCGCCACCCGCGCCTTCGAACTCACCCAGGAAACCGAGCACAAGCTGGGCGTGGTGATCTACCAGCGCACCCTCGCCCCCGGCAGCACGCTCCAGACCCCGCCGGCCGGCCTCGTGTTCGTCGCCCTGCGGCTCGAAGAGGCGGTCGAGAGCGTCCTCAGCCAGCAACCGGTGCCCGGGGTGGGCTACTGCCTCGAAGAAGTGACCATTGCCCAGCCCCGCGGCAAGCGCCTTGCCGGCCTTGCCCAGTGCCCCTCGGTGGGCCAGGCCGGCCCCGGCGGCATCCACACCTGGCAGGAAACCTTCGACTTCGCCGGCCAGACCTGGCGCCTCGGCTTCGCCCCCACACCGGCCTACGCCGCCCTCAACCGCGGCTGGGAAACCTGGACCCTGATCGCCATCGGCCTGGTGTCCACCGGCCTCCTCGGCGCCTTCCTCCTCGCCACGACCGGGCGCGCCCGGCGCATCGAGGAGATGGTGGGCCAGCGCACCAGCGAGCTCGCCGACACCAGCCGGCGCCTCCAAGCCCAGCAGGCCATCCTCACCCACGCCGAGCGCATCGCCCGCCTCGGCTCATGGGAGGCCGACCCCATCACCGGCGCCAGCCACTGGTCGGCCGAGCTCTACCGGGTGCTCGGCATCCCCGCCGAGTGCGACAGCCAGCTCGGCGCCCTGCTCGACGCCGTGCTCCCGTCCGACCGCTCCACCCTTCGCGATGCCCTCCACCGGGTGGCCAACGGCCAGCCCAATGCCAGCCTCGACGTGCGCCTGCCCCCCGAAAACGGCGAGAGCCGCACCGTCCATTTCACCATTGAGGCCACCCCCAACCCCGCCGGCGGCACCCTGCTGCGGGGCACCGTGCAGGACGTCACCGCCAGCCGCGCCGCCGAAGCCCACATCCACTACCTGGCCCACTACGACACCCTCACCGGCCTGCCCAACCGCACCCTCTGGATCAACCGCGCCGAGCAGGCCCTCGCCTTCGCCCGCCGCAACCAGCTGCGCCTGGGCGTACTGTTCCTCGATCTCGACAACTTCAAGACCATCAACGACACCCTCGGCCACCCGGTGGGCGACCGCCTGCTCTCGGCCGTGGCCAAGCGGCTCTCCGGCAGCCTGCGCGACGAAGACATCCTGGCCCGCATCGGTGGCGACGAATTCGTCGTGCTGCTGCCCCAGCTCGGCCGCCCCGACGACGCCGCCACCGTCGCCCGCAAGCTCATCGCCAGCCTCAACGCTCCCTTCCACGTGGGCAACCAGGATCTCGTCACCTCCACCAGCGTCGGCATCGCCCTCTACCCCGGCAACGGCGCCGACATCAACACCCTGCTCAAGCACGCCGACACGGCCATGTACGACGCCAAGAGCGAAGGCCGCAACGACTTCCGCTTCTTCACGCCCGACATGAACAGCCGCGCCTACGCCCGGCTCAAGCTCGAAAACGCCCTGCGCCGCGCCCTCGACCGCAATGAGCTGATCCTCGAATACCAGCCCCAGTGGCAGATGCCCGGCCAGACCCTCGTCGGCGTCGAGGCCCTGGTGCGCTGGAACCACCCCGAGCGCGGCCGCGTCTCGCCCCACGAGTTCATCCCCATCGCCGAAGAAACCGGCCTCATCCAGCCCCTGGGCGACTGGGTGCTACGCGAAGCCTGCCGCCAGCAGGCCGAATGGCAGACCCTGGCCCAGCGCACCGGCCACACCTGCCCGGTGGTCGCCATCAACATCTCGGCGCTGCAGTTCCGCAAGCCGGATTTCCTCACCCGGGTCCGCCAGATCATCGCCGATAGCGGCGCCACTCCGGATCGGCTCGAGCTCGAACTCACCGAGAGCGCCCTGATGCAGCCCACCCCCGAGATCGAAGCCCAGCTGGCCGCCCTGCGCGCCATGGGCATCGGCCTCGCGCTGGATGATTTCGGCACTGGCTACTCCAGCCTCGCCTACCTCAAGCGCCTGCCCCTCACCCACCTCAAGATCGACCGCTCCTTCGTGCGCGACCTGCCCGGCGACGCCGAAGACGCCGCCATCGCCGCCGCCACCCTCTCCATCGCCCGCGACCTGGGCCTCAAGGTCATCGCCGAAGGCGTCGAAACCGAAGCCCAGCGCGATTTCCTCCTCGCCCGCCAGTGCAGCGTGATGCAGGGCTTCCTGTTCGCCCGCCCGCTGCCGACCGAAGAGATCACGCGCCTCATCACCACCGGCTGACCCGCCCCGCGGCACGCCGCGCCCTGCCCCGGCGGCATCCCCCACCGGGCAAGCGCCCCCACGCCCACCCCCGCAGCCCTCGCGCCACCCCGCCGCGCCATCCCTTCACGCCCCCGCGACGTCGCCGCAACCCGCAGGGACGTCACTGCAACGCGCAGCGTCATCGCCGCAAGCCCCAGCGACATCGCCGCAACCCGCAGGGACGTCGCTCCAACACGCAGCGTCATCGCCCCATGTCATGGCGACATCCCTGCGCGGCGCAGGGACATCCCTTCAACGCAAAGGGACGTCACTGCACGCTGAAGGGACTTCTCTGCACCGTAAAGGGACGTCACTCCAGCTCAAAGTGACGTCACCGCACCACGCAGCGTCGTGGGAGTGTCAGTAATTTTGTGTTCGAGGCGGTCTTGATTCTTCCTGCGCTGCCGCGGCAGCGCAGGAAGAATCGGCTCACCGTGCCATCGCCGGGAT